>WTHH01000084.1 GCA_011523195.1 Verrucomicrobiales bacterium | reverse complement strand
ATATATAAGAAGCCGAACTCGTCCGGCTTCATGCCGTCGCCATTCAAGTTCAGTCGCCACGGCCAAAGCGGAATCGAGGTCAGCGAGTCGCTGCCATACCTCAGCCAAGTCATCGACAATTGCTGTGTAATCCGCTCGATGTACACCGACGTTCCCAACCACGAGCCAGCCCTACTGCAGATGCACACCGGCAACGTGCAGCCGATCCGACCCTCGATCGGCTCGTGGCTGCAATACGGTCTCGGTTCGCTGAACGACAACCTGCCCGGCTACGTTGTGCTGCGCCCCACGAACAAAATTGTCGTTGGCCCTGCACTCTGGAGTAACAGCTTTCTCCCGGCGCAGCATCAAGCCTCAAGCGTCATCACCGCCGACATGAAAGTCGACAAGCTTGTGGCCAATGTGCGCAACACGAAACTCACCCATCGCGAGCAGCGTGAGCAACTTGACCTGCTTAACCGACTCAACCAACTGCACTTGGCCAAGCGCAATAACGACCTCGAGTTGAACGCGCAGATCAAGGCAATGGAGACCGCCTACCGGATGCAGTTCGAGGCGATGGACACGTTCGATGTCGAAAAGGAAAGCGCGGCCACTAGAGACAAGTACGGCCGCACCCCGTTTGCCAACTCATGCCTGCTCGCCCGGCGACTGGTTGAGAGCGGCGTCCGGTACGTGGGCGTGTACTACGTCAACAACGGCAATCAGCCTTGGGACACACACCAGAATCATAACGCTGGCCACACCAAACTTTGCAAGGACAGCGACAAGGCCACAGCTGCCCTCATTTCGGATCTCAAGGAGCGCGGACTGCTCGAGGACACGCTGGTCATTTGGGGCGGCGAATTTGGGCGCACCCCCTACTCACAACAGAAGGAGAAAAAGAACGCCGGACGCGATCACCACAGCACGGCTTTCTCCATGCTACTCGCCGGGGGCGGTGTGCGCGGTGGCATGACCTACGGAACGAGTGATGAGTTCGGCATGCACGCGCAGGAAAACAGAATGCACGTGCACGACTTTCACGCAACAATCCTGCATCTAATGGGTATCGATCACGAGAAACTCACCTACCGATGGAGCGGCAGAGACTTTCGCCTGACGGATGTCCACGGCAACGTCGCCTATGACCTTATCGCCTAGAATATGAAAAATAATAACCAAGGATTCACGTTAATCGAATTACTGGTGGTAATTGCAATAATCGCCATACTTGCTGGACTTCTACTACCCGCTTTGGCCAAATCTAAAAGTAAAGCCAAGCAAACAGTCTGCATGAGTAATCAAAAACAACTCGGCCTTTCCACTGCAATGTACGCTGAAGATTTCGATGGGGGATTTCCCAAATCACTTCCCGGCTCAACCCAAAATCATGCAAATTGGCTGGTCGTCATGCATAAGGCTAATTTTCTCAGCACAATGGATTTGTTCTCTGACCCGGCAGATACTGAGGGTCCCATGAACGAATTAAAGCATCGCAAGCGAAGAATCAACTTAGGGAAAGAAACTCGAGATATTGTATTTTCTTACGGTGCTAATGAACAAATCGTTGGGCCGGCAAATATCAAGCACGGCAAAGTCGACCAGGTCCCAGAACCCGATAAAATATTATTCTTCGGTTGTGCTAATTACATGGTGGTACCTTTTTGGGATCACGAACGTATGTATAATGCCAGCGGACCAAGACCTGCCGGGTCCACTTCCAATCCTCCCAACCTGCTTTACGCCAGACATAATTCAGGCAAAGGAAGAGTTTCTCAGCAGAGTAAGGGCGGAAGTAATATCACTTATGCAGATTTGCACTATGAATTTAAAAACCAACACCATATCGATAGAAAACTATGGTGGTATAAAGACCACAAACCTCTCTGAGTTATTGGCAAATAAAGAACTATGAAATCCACAAACACAAAAAATAAGTCTGAAGGCTTTACTCTCATTGAATTGCTCGTGGTTATTGCAATCATTGCGATCCTTGCAGGACTCCTATTACCGGCCTTGGCTCGATCAAAGGGAAAAGCCAGACAAACAGTATGTATGAGCAATCAAAAACAACTGGGCCTATCAACCGCAATGTACGCAGAAGATTTTGACGGTCGATTTCCTATTTCCACAACGCCACACAGCGTACAAAATCATGCGAAGTGGCTGACAAGCATGCATGAAGCTGGCTTTCTCAGCACCATGGATCTCTTTTCCGACCCTGCTGATGTTGAAAGCCCACATAACATGATCAAGCTAAGAAAGCGCAGAATCCGGGTGGGGGACCAAAATCGAGACATCGTCTTCTCCTACGGGGCAAACGAGCAAATGATCGGTCCGTCCGATCAAAGATACAAAAAGATCAGCCAAGTGCCCGAACCGGACAAAATATTCTTCTTCGGCTGCGCCACCTACATGGTCGTGCCGCATTGGGATCACGAACGGGTTTACAATGCTAGCGGCCCACACCAACCCAGTTCCTCTAGTAATCCACCAAACGAACTATATGCCAGACACAATTCTGGAAAGAACAATCGAGCAGGCGAAGCCAGCAAGGGAGGTAGCAATATTACCTACGTTGATTTGCACTACGAATACAAAAACCAATATCAAATCGACAAAAAAGTTTGGTGGTATAAAAACCACCGACCACTTTGATATTATGAGCACGCAGCTCATTAAAATGCGGTATCATCGGCAAGGGGCACTATTGATCTCATGGGTGTGTTAAAGGCGCTTGAAAGAGAGGATTCCTGCAAAAGGCACCAAAAAGCGGCTGCCTAGCGAACGGTTTGGATACGCTTTTATTGAACGCGGCAGCAAACGTATCGCGGCATCGCTTTTTTAATTAAAGTTCTTTGTTCTAAGTGGCTTTGCCGCTTGACCCTGCCAGCCATCCAAAATGCTGCGCTTGGCTAAACACGAAAAACGGGCTCACTTGAGCCCGTTTTTTTAGATCGTTTTGCAAGTTCGGATCAGCTTTTGCCTAAGAGATATTTGTCCATTCGGTCGTGAATTTCCTTGATGCGATCGCGTTTGCCGCCACCGACCTCGGCGGTGGACCAACCGGTGAAGCCGATCTCGCCAAGCGCCGTCCTCACGTCCGGCCAGTCGACGTCGCCATCGCCAATCTTGCAGAAGCCATTTGATTTACCCCAGTCCTTCACATCCAGTTTCACAATCCGCTTGCCCAGCGTGCGAATCCATTCAGCGGGCTTGCCGAAGCGCTGGTGATTGCCAATGTCAAAATAGCTCCCCACCCAGGGGCTATTGATCTCATCCAAGTATTTGGCCAACTGATCGGCGGTCTGATTGTTGTCGCCTTTCGGATCGTACAGGAAACCGTTCCATACGTTTTCGATCAAGATGTGGATGCCCAACTTGGCCGCCAGCGGAATCGCTAAATGAATTTGTTCGATGGAACGATCCCACACCTGTTCGGCGTTTTCGTTTTTGGCATCGCGCACGGCACCGGGGACGAGCAGCACGGCCGATCCCCCGACCTTGCTGGTGTCGCGGATGGCTGTCTTGAGCCCCTCCAAGCCCTTACGCCGGGTGGCCTTGTCGGGCGATGACAGGCGTGTGCCCCAGTGGATGGAATCCACCACACCGTGAATCGGAAAGCCGGTCTCACGGCTGGCCGCCAGAGCTTCGTCCTTGTTAACGCCACCGGGACTGTTGAGTTCGACGCCATCGTAGCCGATCTCCTCCAGTACCCTGAACTTCTCAGCGATGGAGAGTTTCTCCCCGAACATGCCGAACTTGATTGACTTGAGGATGCGCGGCTTGAGTCGCGGTTTTTCTTCGGCCGCTTGGCCAAGCGCAGGCAGTGCTGTGGCGGCAAAGGCCAAGCTGCCGGCCTTGGCAAAATCCCTGCGGTTGAGTTGAGTGGACATCGGTTTAAACGAATGGGGTAATACCGGGTTGAGCGACAGGCGGCGGCGTGTGTTTGCCAGTCTCCCAGTTCATGTCTTTCGGGTAGCGATCCTCCTTTGAGTTGAGAGCCTGCTCGTAGGTGATCTCCTTGCCGGTGTAGGCAGCCGTCCGGCCCATGATGCCCATCATGGTGCTGAGCGCCATACGTTCGCCGTTGTTGATCGGCTCGCCGTCACGGATGGACTTGAACAATTCGTTGTGCTCAACCTGATACATGTTCTCGCGCTTGCCCTCATATCTCCAGCGGCCCTTGGCATTTTCGATGAAGATCCCGCGGGCGATGTCACCCCGTCCCTTCGTGCCGAGCAGGTAGTCGTTGTTTTCGTTGTGGCAACGGCGCTGCTGGCGCTGGGCCATGTAGGCACGCACACCATTGGGGTACAGATAATTTACCTCGATGTGGTCGAAGATATTTCCACTATGATTCGGGATACCGCGTCCGCCAACGGCGGTGCAGCTGACGGGAGGGGTGTCGCCCATGGCCCACGCGATCTTGTCGACGCTGTGCACGGCCTGCTCCACCAACCCATCGCCGCTTAGCCAAGTAAAGTTGTACCAGTTGCGCACCTGCCACTCAATGTCGCTCCAGCTCTCATCGCGGGCGGAGTCTGGGCGCATCGGCTTCACCGGTCCGGTCAGGTAGGTCGCGTAGATCGACTGCACATCGCCAATCTCCCCGCCAAGAATTCGCTCGTAAAAAGCGCGACGTTCAAACTCGTAGCGCCAGCAGAAGCCGGCCACAATCGCGAGGTTCTTTTGTTTCGAAATCTTAACCGAATCGAGAATCGAGCGCACGCCCGGCGCGTCAGTGGCCATCGGTTTCTCGATAAAGCAGTGTTTGCCAGCCTCAACTACCGCGCGAAAGTGCAACGGACGAAAACCCGGGGGTGTCGCGAGAATCACCATGTCCACCCCGCTGTCGATCAGCTTTTGGTAGGAATCTAGACCAACAAACTGGTGCGGCACGTCCACTTTTTTCTCGTGCTGCTTCTTGAGAATGTTCACCGCACGATCGACCTTGTCAGGAAAAACATCCGCCACCGCGGTTAATTTCACGTTGTTATCGGCCGACAGCGCCTGGTTAGCAGCACCGGTACCGCGACCGCCACAGCCGACCAATCCCACGCGGATCGTGTCGCTGTTTTGCGCGTAGGCACTGCTGCGCGAGATGAAGTTGAGTGATGCGGCGCCAGCCACGGCAGCCGAGGACGAGGTTTTGAGAAAGTCCCGACGGCTGGCTTCGTTGAAAGGTGTTGATTTACTCATAACCGGAAATAAAGACGTCACGCTACGCCTGCGCATGACCAAGTGCAAGCTCCCGCTTGGCCAAGCCGGATTCGCCCGACAAAAAAGGCGGACTGCTGGAGTCCGCCTTTTCTTCAAAATAATTTCGGCCTACTTGATCGCCGAAAAATCGGTTCCAGTGAGGAATTCACTGTCGATCTTCTTCACCAATTTACCGTCCTTGGTCGAGGCCTTGTAGGCGGCCTCCCAGTCCGGGTCATTGACAAATCCCTGAAAAGCCTTCTTGCGGGCCTCCTTGTTGGGGAAGGCTAGGATGTAGACCAACTTGTTGTCCTTATTATCGACCGGGACCCAATAACCAACGTTGGTCATGCCGTGTTTCTTGAACAGCGCCACGGTGTGGTCGCGAAAACGGGCCTTCAGAGCATCCAGTTTACCCTCGTTGGCATAATAGGTGCGGATTTCGAAGAGGCGGTTTTTCTTTTCCTCCGCCTGCGCGGATTCCAGACCGAAAATCGTGCTGACAAAAAGAGCCGCCAGCAACGCCAAGAACGTATTTGTTTTTTTCAACATAGCTCGAAGAGTTCGCGGCGCATGGCACCACCCTGGACGTGCCATGTCAATCAAAGTTCCGCCCTACCTTCGCGGGCGACGTTTAGCGGGTAATCGTAAATCCCACGCCTCCACCCAGCGTTCATTGACAAGTTTCATGTCGAACTCGTCCACCATACGGCGGCTCATGTCTGCGAGATGTCCCGCCCCGTAAAAGATGCCTATCTTTTTCACACCCTTTTCGAGTTGCTCTCGCAAGACATTCATCGCCACGATATTCCGCTCGGTGATAATCGCCGAACCCTTTTCGCCACCCAGTTCAAACAGCACATCCGACTCAGCAAACTGCTGCGCCATCACGCGCTTCATCACCAGCTCGCGGTTGCTCGAAAACAGGGCGAACAACAGGGCGAGATCATTGGGCGCCTTGTTTTTGTTGGCCTGCTGTTGCTTTAGCCCCTGCACGAACAGATCCATGAACAGCGTGAAAAACGACTCGCCGCGCTCCTTCATTTTCTCTGCGAACTCCTCCGGCGACATGTCGGCGTGCACCATGTTTTTAGCTGAGTAATCGATCCAGTCCACCTGGAACGCCAGCCCCAACATGTCCTTTGCACCCAATTGCATCCCACCCACGACCGCCATCCCGGCCTTAAATCCGCTTTCCTCCGAGGCATCTTTCGCTGCAGGCTCCTTCGGCTTGGTTGTGCCGTCATCATCAACCGGCTCTTCCCGATCCACGAACCGAACCGGTT
>WTHH01000225.1 GCA_011523195.1 Verrucomicrobiales bacterium | reverse complement strand
CGCGCCTCCTCGGTCTCGTGCGCTTGGCCAAGCGCACGAGACCGAGGAGGCGCGCATTATCGCCGACCTGATCGATCGGCTCCCACAGGCTAAGGCACAGCACGCTGCTGAAATCTCCATCCGGCCAAGCGGCATTTGTGGTGGTGTCGAAAAGCCGTCGATCTACCATCACCCGCTTCATGACCCAAGCATGTCCACGATCGACTACGCGCTTGGCCTGCCTACGCTCGCCGAGGGAGAAAAACTGTTCCTCGCGTTCAGCATCGGCTTGTCGGACGGGGCGAATTTGACCAATCGCGAGGATGGCGTCGCGTTTTCAGTTCGGCTCAACGGTGAATCCATCTTCCGGCAGGCCCACCGGAAAAACGAATGGGCCGCGCATGCCATAGACATCAGCTCCTACGCCGGCGAACCAACCACTCTCACCCTCGCAGTCGATTCCCTCAAGAACAGTTCCTACGACTGGGCCGTCTGGGGTGAACCAGCGATATTTAAACTTTTGCCCCCGGGATTCTCTCCCCGAAAAAAGGGGCCGGTCTCCGGGGTCATCTTCGCTAAACGCCACTCTCATGAACCACGCACTATGATGGTCAACAACCAAAGGCTCCTCGTCCAGCCAGCCAACGATTCCGTCTCAGCATGGTTCCCGGTCTACTTTGAAACCGGCAAACTGGAACCTCCTCCCACAGTCGCTTGGCCAAGCGGCCAGACGATCATCGCCCACTTTCCCCATCAACTCGTGATCGACCAGATTGCCTGCGAGAAGGTGATTCCGATCGCCGGCGAATTCATTCCATTGGCAATGAAAGTGAGGAACGCCGGTCGCGGACATTACACCCAGCAAAACACCAAGTTCTTTATCGTCACCGGCACGAACCCATTGCCCAGCAAGTTCGTTCCCCATCTCGCGCCCGGCGAGGAGGCCATCCTTCGTTGGCGCTGGAAATGCCCACCTGAACCCAAGACGATCGAAATGTACACCCCCTTCCCCGGCGGACTCGCCACCCACAAATTCAAAACCTATACGGGGCAACCACCGGGGAAACCGATCACATTACAAAACGATCGAATGCGAATCGATTTTGTCCCCGGCAAAAACGGTTACGAATACGCCCGCATCCATGGACGGGACGGGGGCGACTGGTTCGAACTTGGCGTTTGGGCTCCTCTCGCGTCGGTGACCGACTCAGCCGAAACTACAACCTTCTCGCCGCGGGACATCAAGATTTGGGAAAACAACAATTGTCAGTTCGCCACGTTCATTCATGACACCGACCGCTGGGCCGCCTCGGTCGAAGTCATCCTTCCAAAAAACAGCCGGCCGATGCGCATCCTCCATCAATTCAAGGCCAAGGTAGACGGGCCTCTTTTTCGCGCCACCGGGCCAAGCATACACCTCGGCGACGGGACATTCGGCGCGGCGAAAAGCTGGGGGCTTTTCCCTGGGCTCGAGTTTCTCTCCGGGCCAGAGCCGTCCTCCAATCCGCGCGACCTCGCGCCGCCCAACAATAATCGGGTCACCCCCCATCCGAACAAGATAGCTGCGCCATTCATGGCCGTGACCGTTTCGCCGGAGAGCAAACTGCCACCGACAGCATCCGGTTTTTACTATTCGCCCGACAGCCTCAACGGCAGGGCGCAGGCAGGAATCGATTCACCGCGATTGCTGCCGTCAAAACCGCTCAGCCTCTCGCTCACCTGGGATCCCGGTCAAAAATGGGACGGCCGCCTTTCTCTGCCAACCGCACACTATGCTTCACCGAATCAGCCCGCGCTGGCAAACAGCCATCACCTCGCGCTTTCCATTCCCTCGATTCCCACCCATGCACCCGAGTATCCGGGCGACAGTTTCCAACCTTATCCAGCCGAGGCTGGCCAATCGATTTCAATTCGCTCAGAGCTTTCCGTCACAAGCGGCAACACGTTGCGAGCATTTGGCGAATGGATCACCCACCGGGGCGGCCTGCCGGAGCCCAATCCACCACCCCGGTCGTTCACCGATGAGGTGGCACTTTGCCGCACCGGCTTCCTGGAGACCGTTCGCGGTGATCGCCCAGGGACGTTTCGCCACTGCATCGACTGGGCATCGAACCATTCCGCGGGATTCAATCTTCTCCTCTGGCTCGACGGCTTGATTACCGGCCACGCTGACTCCCGTGACACGGCAGTTGCCGCCACTGAACCAATGAGCGGTGATCAACTTGTCAGCCCCAGCCTGACTCACATCCTGCGCTGGGAACTGCCATTTCACTATGGCCGTCTGGCCGAGGGGATCGAAACACTCGACCGACGCATCACAGCCCTTGCCGCCTCTCAGTACCCCGACGGCGGCTGGCGCCAACCCCGCCTCACCGGCAAGCACGCCCGGCTTGGCCAAGTGGGTGACGCCGTCTCTGGGACAGTCGCCCGCCAAACAATGGACCTTCTGCGGCACGCACGCATCACCGGTAGTTCGGCCTCTCTGAAATCCGGCCTCAAGGCGCTTGGTTTTCTCAATTCGTTTGCCCTGCCGCGTGGCTCGCAAATGTGGGAGTGCCCGATGTACCAACCGGACATCCTCGCCGCCGCCTACGCCGTGGCCGCCAATCACGACGCATGGCGTTGCACCGGCGAAGAGCACTATCTTTCCGAGGCCATCCGGTGGGCGGAAACCGGCGTGCCGTTCATTTACCTTTGGACGCTGCCGGCCAAGCCGATGATGCTAGGCGCTACGATACCGGTATTCGGCAGCACATTTTTCAGCCACTCGTGGCTTGGCGTCCCGGTGCAATGGTGCGGCCTAGTTTACAGCTACCACGTATGGCAGTTGCAGGAGACGCTCGGTGCCCGGCCCGGCTTGGCCAAGCGCTTGGCTAAGCGCAGTGACCTTGGTTTCAATCCGGCCGACTGGCAGCGGATCGTGAGGCACATCACCGTCAGCGCCATGCACCAGCAGTTTACCGACGGCGACAAGATCGGCACCTACCCGGATAGCATCGTGGATTTTGAAAAGAAGATGCCCGCGTTCATTAACCCGGAGGACATTATGGCCAACGTGCTGCTGCTCAATGGCCACAATCCCGACATCAAAACCATCCGCCTTGGCCAAGCGGAACAAACCGTCACAATCAGTTCTGCCGCGAAGATCCAAACAAAAAGGGACAACGAATCACTCGCGATCGAGTTCAATTATTATCCCGGCCAACCGGTTCACTTTCTCGTGAACAGGATTCAACCAAAAGCCGTTTCGGTTAACGACAAACCACTCCCGCGCGTTAAACACGCCCCCGATCGCAACGCCGGTTGGTGGCAGCCCGACAACTCCGACCGCGTCTACATCACCACCCCGCACCAGACAACAAAAGGGCTCTTGAAAATTTCTTTTTAGTTTACGATTCGCCTAAATTGCAGGGTGCCTTAGCCTACTCGGGTGAGCGGGTACGGCTTTACTGATTATGCTGAGAATCATGTGCTCAGGAAACGGCCCTACCTGCAAAAAGAATGGTCCATCAACGTGTGCCAGAATCCAATCAGGATGGAAAAACAGGAACAAAACCGTTAAATTTTCTTGGGCCGGATCAAGGAACTCGATAATCGAGTTCTCCGTGTCGTGACGCTCGATGACAATACAACAATTCACAACGCCTCTCCGGACTGGAGATTTAAACCGTGACTTTAAACTACGACTCAGCAACCGATTCACTCTATATTGACCTATCGTCCAAACCCAACTCAGACAGCCGGGAAATATCAGAAGGTATCGTGCTTAATTAGGATGTTGACGGCAACTTGACAGGTGTCGAAATTGATAAACCCAGCAACAAGGTCGATTTTGAGAAAATTGTACTCAACAAAGTCCCGTCAGAAGTTGAACAGCTTTCTGCCTAATAGGCTCCGCCGCCTGTTTCTCTTTGGCGCCCTTTGCAGTGGAACATTTTTTTTCACTCAAGCAGCCGAATATAGTCGCCCAAATGTCATTTTCATTTTGATCGATGACATGGGGTTTGGGGACCTGAGTTGCACTGGCAACACGAATGTTGAAACCCAACACATCGACCGGCTCGCCCGGGAAGGGTCGCTCTTCAAACAATTTTACGTCGCCTCACCGATCTGCTCTCCCTCGAGGGTGGGGTTCACCACGGGACAGTACCCCGCACGCCATCTCATCAACTCATTCCTCGCGGGTCGGAAACGCAACCGGGAGCGGGGCATGCGTGATTTTCTGAATCCTGCCGCCCCGGCAATCGCCCGGGCGTTCCGCACTGGAGGCTACGTAACGGCGCACTATGGCAAGTGGCACATGGGCGGCGGACGCGATATTGACGATGCCCCGCAGCCAAGTGCCTACGGGTTTGATGAACATTTCGTGAACGCCGAAGGAATGGGACCGCGTGTCGATCGCAAGATCGATCCCAAATACACTTGGACTCGCACTTACGTCGATAAATCCATCGACTTCATCGATCGCAACAAGCGCGAGCCGTTCTATCTCCAGCTCTGGCTCAATGATGTTCACGACCGCCACGTGCCAAGCGATGCGTTTCTCGAGCGCCACGAGCGCCATGCCGACCGGCCTTTTACACACCGTTTTTATGCCGTGCTCGATGAGATGGACGAACAACTCGGGCGCCTCGTCGACCACGTCGACTCGCTTGGGCTTGGTGAAAAGACATTGTTCGTCCTGACCAGCGACAACGGCCCCACCGCCTGGCGACACTACTACCGCAAGGGACCAAACGTCGCCCCCGGGAGCACGGCTGGTTTTCGTGGACGAAAATGGAGCCTGTACGAGGGCGGCATTCGCATGCCGTTGATTGTACGATGGAAAGGCACCATCCCGGCTGGGCGGGTGGATGACTCGTCTATTCTGGCCGCCGTCGATTTTTTCCCGACACTCATCCGCTTGGCCAAGGTCACACCGCCACAGGTCGAGTTTGATGGGATCGATGCCGGCCATGTTTTTCTGGGCCAACCTCTTCAACGCGAGACACCGCTCTTTTGGGAGTATGGTCGTGACAAAAGCTACCTCAAGCCGGGTCGTGTGGTTGATCGCAGTCCCAACTGCGCCATCCGCGAAGGACGTTGGAAACTGCTCATCAACGCCGATGGATCGGGACTAGAACTGTACGATTTCGACCAAGCGACTGATGAAGCCCAAAACGTCGCTGCGCAGCATCCGGTAACAGCCAAGCGCTTAGCCAAGCGGCTACTCGATTGGCGCGCCTCCCTCCCATCACTTGACGACGCAAACTAGGGTTTGATCACACGGAGCAGTTTCATTTGCTCCTTCTCCGGTTGCTCCAGCTGTTTTGCAAAGGCGCTGTAGAAGGCATTGATATCCCCATAACCGCCATAGCGACACACAGCCGATCGCCAGCCTTTCTCGTCAAGCATGGGATAGAACTTTGTCATGAACTGCTTCACGCTTCGACTTTCGGATCGATGGATGAGCAACGCCACCGCCCAAGCGCCGGCATCATAAGCAAGGTGCCGGTAATATTTCTTCAAGTGCGGCCGCTCCTTTTCAATTTTTCCGACGTCCTCAAAATCGATCAGTGAAGCCTCGCCTTTCTTCACCTTGCGTGCCATCCGCATTGAGCCTTCCATCGATTTTTCAAAATCAATCCAGTCGTGTTTATCGCCAAGGTAAAACGCCAAAAACTCGGCACCTCCCTCGGTCAGCCAGGTGGGTGTCCGAGCATGGGCACGCTGAAACACATGGGCGTACTCATGGATGCCACGCGTGTGAAGGTACGGCATCGGGAACCCATGCGGATTGATGAAAACCAGTTCCGCCAGCGGCTTATCGAGGAAGTCGACATAAGAGAGATACGCCTCGGTGGAGCCGTCGCGCGCCCGTTCAACCAACGAGCCGCCTTTGCGTCTCAAGCAATCCTGCACACGATCCTCTGCCTCGCCGTGTCGGTTGCGGCAGTAGGCTTCGATGATTCTGTCCGCAACCGCGTCCGATTTTAGTTCATCCTTTTCCTGCCCGATGATGTAGACGCATAACGGGCCGTAGTTGCCGAGGTATTCGCGTGTCGTGTCAATCCCCTTGCGGAGAACGCGAAACCATTTCTCCGGATAATTCTCGTTGCGAACATACTCCGGATCCGACTCGGTCAGCACCATCCGCTTGGACTTGTCATCCCCCATGCCGGCAACAACGCCTCCGGCGAGAAACAACCACAGCATCCATCCCAATCCGCCCGTTTTTAAATTCACTGAAGTCATGGCGGAACCGTAGCAACATGGAATTTCAAAAGAAGGGAAATTCGTTTTTTATGCCACTCTGACCATCAAAAAGAGTACCTTCCCCTCACCATGCCAACAAAAACTCGAATTGCCCTTGTCCTCATTTTAGTTGGATTCGCTGCCAAGCAGGTTCAGGCCGCCCCACACACCCTCGTTGCCAGTCCCGTGGCGAACAAACTCGGGCTGTCTCTGAACAAATACGCCTTTTCGTGGAAGACGGAGAGGCAGGCCGGTTACCGCG
>WTHH01000435.1 GCA_011523195.1 Verrucomicrobiales bacterium | reverse complement strand
GACGAATAAGAATGAGGAAAAAGCAAACAGCGGTTTTTTTATCACTAACAATGGCTATATTCTTACATCTGCTGATCAATTTCAAATCAATCCTAATACAAAAAAGCCCGACATCGACTATTCGGTTAGAGTCGTAACCCAGGCAGGCTTATTTCCAGTGACCTCGGAAATATTGATTGATTACCAACATGGTTTCGCAGTGTTCAAGATTGATGGTAATTTCACCTCCCTCCCATTGGCCCCAACGCACCTGGAATACGACGAAAGTCACGGTAAACTCATGAACGCCGTCACGGTTAATTACCGTTCAAAAGGTTCGTTCACCGCACCTGCCCTGCAAGGCCAACCCGAGCCCATCGAAGACCCCAATCAAGACAGCTATTTCACACTCCTGACGAGTAAATCGGATAAAAGAAACTCCTCCAATTTTTTAAGTTATAACGCGCTTGGCCAAGCGACGGGACTTGCCCTTAAAGAAGACCAAACTGGCAACGAGAAACTTAAGTTTCTGAAAAGCAGTACAATTTTGGGGTTTCTGAAAAACAAGGTTGGAAATGACCTGTTTCAAAATACTCCCGCCAAAGACGAACTTACCAAGGAGGAGTTAAAAAACCGCGTCAATCAAGCGTCTGTAACCGTGTTAATTTATAAGGAATAGGGAATGAAGTTGATGATGATCATGGGTGCAGGTGGTTGCTTTATCGTGGCACTTGCCTTGGGTTATGTGCAGGAGAACACCCTACCCACAACCCTGCTGCGTGCGGTCATCGCTATGTTGATCGGACTTTTCCTCGCCCGCTGGTGGGGCTTGATCCTGCAACGTCAACTCTCCGCCGCCGCCATCGAAAAAATGAATTTATCAAACGGCGAGCAAACTCCGTCCGAAGAGGCGGATCAATCGGAAACACCTAAAGCGGAGGGCACAGCATGAGTACGGCTACTCGAGGCAAAAAACCGATAATCCCCGAGGAAAAACTTCCCCCTTCCTTTCGGAGAGCCAAGCCGGTTGTCCTCCCCCAAAAAGGATACAACGAGTACTCTGAAAGCGAATTGGTCGATCAATTCACCCCCATGGTCATCAAATGGGTTCACCGCTTGGCCTACCACCCCTCGCTGAAGCAGGAAATGGATGACCTCCGAAACATCGGTCTGACTGCCCTCATCAAGGCCAAGCGCAACTTCAAGCCGGAGTTAAAAGTTCCGTTTGTTGCCTACTGCAGCACTCGGATTCGGGGCGCGATACTGGATGCAATTCGCAAACGATTCGCCGGTTCCCGCACGATTGGAGCCAAGCTGCGCAAGGTCGAAATCGCCATCTACGAGCTTTCGGGCAATCTCGATCGCCCCCCCACTGAAGAGGAAGTTGCGGATCACTTAAGCCTCAGCGTGGACAACTACAGGGAACTACTTGACCAAGTTCAAAAGGGTGTTTACATCTCTTTTAACGACCAGTGGGCGAGTATCGAGACGGATGAGGGAATCCAGGAGAAACCGGATGAAAAACAACCGGACCCCAGTGTCGAGGCGGGGCGACATGACCTACAGGAGCAGGTTCGGGAGCGTTTGGCTAAAATGAACGTAAAACAACAAAAAGTCATTTCGTTCTATTATTTTGAAGGACTTCGATTCAAGGACATTGCAGAAATAATGAGTATCACCGAGTCACGGGTGTGCCAGATACACACGGAAGCGGTGTTGTCCCTACGAGGACATATCAAACGAATTGAAAAACAAGGAATTTAACAGGAGGTAACTATGGTAATTATTATCGGATTTATCATCATAATGGGGGGGACCATCGTAGGTTTTATGATGGCCGGAGGTACAATTGGTCTCCTGATCCACCCAGCTGAAATTGTCACAATCTTTGGCATGTTATTCGGTTGTGCAATCATCATGGCACCTATTTCCGTCTTGAAAGGAATCTCCAATGGTTTGGTTAATATCCTAAAGGGAGCACCCTACAATAAGGAGGATTACGAAGACTTATTCAAGATGATGTATGAGTTATTTCAACTTGGACGCAGAAACGGGATGATAGCACTTGAGGAACACGTCATGAATCCGGACGGGAGTTCTCTTTTCAAGAAATACGACAAGTTTCATTCCAACCAAAGAGCAGTCGATTTCTTCTGTGATGGTCTTCGCCCATTGGTGGATGGCCGCCTGAAACCAGAGCAGATCGGGCCACTGATGGATAGCGGGGTGAAACACATCGAGCATGAAAAACATGCCCCGGTTCATGTAATGCACCTCGTAGCCGACTCCATGCCCGCATTCGGAATCGTGGCGGCTGTTATGGGCATCATCAATACGATGCAATATCTGAATGACACGAACAAGGTCGGTAAAATGATCGCGGCGGCATTGTCCGGAACCTTTCTTGGGATTTTTCTTTCATACGGTGTCATTAACCCGTTGGCAGTTAACCTGCATTTTTACAATGACGGCGAGGCCACTTACCTGAAAGTTATCAAGGCCTCGGTGGTGGCGTTCGCGCTTGGTTTACCGCCACTGGTCGCCTGTGAGATTGGCCGTCGCGAAATCGAGCATCGTTTCCAACCGTCTGCCGGTGATCTGGAGACCATGCTGAAAACTGCCAAATAAAATACAATGGCTGGCGGTGGTGCATGGAAGGTAGCGTACGCGGACTTCGTGACCGCACTGTTCGCGCTGTTCCTTGTACTCTGGATCATGGGGCAGGACGAAGAAGTTCAGGGTATTCAATCAAGAGATTTCAACGATCCTTGGCAAACAATCACCCAAAAATCAACCCGGGTTATTCAGGTTCGCGAGGATAACGTGATCTCCTCGCGCGAGAGTCAATTCATCGGGGACTCCCCCATTCCGTATAAACACCAACGCGTACTTGAAGAGGAGGTTATCAAGACCTTCATGAACAACAAGGAGTTGCGGGATAACCGAAACGTCCTGATGAAACAGGTGAATGAAGGTGTCCTGATCAGTTTTTTCGATAACCCCAAGGAAGAATCGATGTTCAAGGATGAACCCGATGCTGATGGCAACCCGATACTCACTGATTGGGGTCTAACCTCCGTTCGTTCCGTGGGATGGTTGATTGCCCGTTACAGCATGAACAACGGCAAGGGCTCAAGCATCGAGGTCAACGGTCACACAGAAAAAGGCCGGGGAGACGCATGGGAAATGTCCGCCAAACAGGCATCATTGGTGGTCAACAAACTGATCGATATCGGCGTCAAAAACGAACAGGTGGTAAAAATCGCGGGAATAGGCGACTCCGTACCCATGGAAATTGACGGCAATCCAATCGAGCCGACATCGAAGAAAAACCGGAGATTTGAGGTGCTTATTCGCACAAAACCGGAGACCGAATAGCTAGACTTAACAAAAATGGGTGGCGCATGGAAAGTCGCATATGCGGATTTGGTAACAGGGTTGTTCGCCCTGTTCATGTGCCTATGGTTGACCTCTGTCGACGAGGAGGTCATGTCGGAAATTTCCGAGTATTTTAAAAACCCAAATACCGAGACCGTCCAGGCATCACCCGGCACGATCGATATCCTGAATGCCAACGTGGCAGCCTCGCGCCGAGCCAGTTTCTCCAAACCGGCACTCGTGCCGAAACGCCTCATCCGAAAAACCACCGAGAATATCGAGAAATCATATGTTCATTCTCCCGAGTTTCAAGAGACCGAAAACATGCACGTCGAGGTTATTGATGAAGGAGTGAAACTCAATTTGTTCGGGACTTCCCAGAGACCATTTTTCAATGATCTTGATGACGGGCTTTCCGAATACGGAAACGTGATCGTAAACAGTTTAGGCTCCTTGCTCAGTCGAAAATACGACAAACGAGGCCAAGCTCTTGCCCCAATGGATATTGAAATCGAGGGTTTTGCACCTGAAAGAAATGATGGGAAAGACCCATGGACTGCCTCGATGGATCAAGCGATCATGATTCGTGATCAACTACTTCAAAACGGGGTTCGCACTGACTATATCAAAAAAATCGTGGGATATGGGGATAAGCACAGATTACCGAGCGACGCGACGAATAAAATTGATCAATCCGTATCGATCATCATCCGGAACAAGAAATAGCCCTCCTCCCCGATGTCAGACTTTGTCCCAAAAACCGCTGCGATGACTGAATCGGAAGAGACTCCACTTTCACAGGAAAGCACGGAATTCGTTCCGATAAAGCCCGGTGGCGATACTTCCGAATCGGCTGGAGTCCCAGAAGAGGGATTTCAGCAAAAACAACCAAAACCGATCGAACAATCCAGCCTTTCTCCGGACGCATTGAAAGGGGTTGAAGTGCCAACTGACAAAACTCCAACAGAGGGTGTGTCAGATGCTCCCACGACTGATTCACCCGAGGAGTCCGGGCACGAATTCAAAGTGCAAATCATTCGGGACGGTGAGCGAATCACCAAGATGCTTGTCCAATGCAAATGCGGAGAAACCATCCCGCTGGATTGCGTCTACTAAGTTTACCTTTTTCACATTTGCGTCTGCCTTTACGATGGGCGCGGCAATTTCGCCGTCATCGTGAGCACAGGTAAACAAGCAAAACCATTCATACCCGGACAACGCTGGAGCAGCAATTCTGAGCCCGAACTGGGCTTGGGCATCATTGAAGATGTCGACCCGCAGTTTGTTAACATTCAGTTTCCTGCCTGCGACGAGTTAAGACGTTACTCCGTCGATTCCCCTCCCCTTCACCGGATACGCTTTCAGCCTGGCAACACAATTCAGGATGTGACTGGGGATGAACACACAATTGACGAAGTCGAGGAGAAAAACGGATTACTCACCTACATTTGTGACGGTCAACACCTGTCCGAGGCACGGCTCAACGCCAACATGGCAGACCGTGGGCCAATTGAACGTCTGATGGATGGCCAAGCGGTTGACGACAACTCGTTCGACCTCCGACTTCGCTCATTGCGGGCCATGTTCGACTGGCGGCGGTCGCCAGTGCGCGGCCTCTACGGAGGCAAGATGGATCTCATTCCGCACCAACTTTATATCGCTCACGAAGTATCCAACCGGCAATCGCCTCGTGTCCTGCTTGCGGACGAGGTCGGCCTTGGAAAAACTATCGAAGCCTGCCTCGTCCTGAATCGCCTCCTTGTTTGCGGACGAGCCAACCGCGTGCTCATCCTCGTTCCCGGCTCATTGGTGCACCAATGGTTCGTCGAGTTGCTGCGCAGGTTCAATCACTGGTTCAGTATTTTTGATGAGGAACGATGCCTTTCAATCGAGTCCGGTCAGTCGGAGGCAAATCCGTTTGAGGATGACCAGCTGATCCTCGCCGACATCGACTGGCTTGCAGAATCCCCCAAGCGCTCCAACCAAGCGATCGCGGCCGGGTGGGATTTACTCATCGTCGATGAAGCGCACCACCTAAAGTGGAACGCACAAAAACCAAGCGACAAATACAAGTTGGTGGACGC
Organism: Verrucomicrobiales bacterium; assembly: GCA_011523195.1. Classification (GTDB taxonomy): domain Bacteria; phylum Verrucomicrobiota; class Verrucomicrobiia; order Limisphaerales; family UBA1096; genus UBA1096. The sequence continues at coordinate 1,041 of WTHH01000435.1, read as the reverse complement.
GCTTGGCCAGGCGGCACATGCCCTCCTGCTTCTCACTGCCACTCCGGAACAGGTTGGACTGGAAAACCACTTCGCGCGCTTACGTCTGCTCGACCATAGCCGGTTTTCCGACTTCGAGGCGTTCAAGACTGAAACGGAAAACTACAAACCCGTTGCTGCCCTCTGCCGCAAGCTGCTTTTAAACGAATCTTTGACTGACAATGAGCTTGGCCAATTTCCGGTCTCGGAATCCCTGCTTGGCCAAGCGGAAAATGAGATTTGCAACAACGGCCAATTGAGTGGGGCGACACGTGAAAAACTGATTCGCGAACTGGCTGACCGACATGGCACAGGCCGCGTATTGTTCCGAAACACACGGAAGACAATCAGCGGTTTCCCCAAGCGCTTGGCCAAGCTCTCCAGCCTGCAACCCGGCCAAGCCGTGAATGGCGCCGCGCTTGGCCAAGCGGAGTTCGAAAGCGACATCGGCCTCGCTGAGGAAGAATTTCAACCCGATTACTCGGACAATCCAAGGATCAAATGGCTCGCTGATTTGCTCCGCGAGTTTGAGTCAGATAAGTTCCTCCTTATTTGCCGCACGAGACAGAAAACAGCCGCCATAGAAGAGAGTCTTCGCAGCCAAATAAACATCAAATCCGCGGTCTTCCACGAGGAACTTTCATTGGTTCAACGCGACCGCAATGCCGCTTGGTTTGCGGATGACGATGGGGCGAGGCTCCTGGTTTGTTCCGAGATTGGCAGCGAGGGCCGAAACTTTCAATTTTGCCGCCACTTGATCTTGTTCGATCTGCCCCTGAACCCGGAATTGATCGAACAGCGAATCGGGCGCCTCGATCGCATCGGGCAAAAACACGACATCCTCATTCACGTCCCCACGGTTAAAAACTCAAAGCAGGAACGCTTGGCCAAGTGGCAGCACCTTGGCCTGAACACCTTCGAGGAGAGCATCCCCGGAGGCCAAGCGCTCATGACTCAATATCGAGATCAACTCCTGAAAGCCATCGAGGCCAAGTCATCCAACATGACAGTACTCATTAAGGA
>WTHH01000166.1 GCA_011523195.1 Verrucomicrobiales bacterium | reverse complement strand
TGCCGACGCGGGTCGGCGATGACTCCGGGATCTGGGTGCCGGAATCGATGCAGGAAGTGGATGCTTCCGCCATGCTCCCGTGGGGATCGATTGCCACCGTGCTGCATTTCCCGGACGTACAGGGTTACGACCATCCCAGCCCGTTCAATCGGGACATTGGCTTTAACCGTCCCGGCGATCAGGCGTAACCCACCACGCCCGGCCGGGGTATCAACAATATTGCTGTAATGAAAAAGAAGTTCACACGACGCGAAGCCCTTGCCGGATCATTTCTGGTCGCCGGTACGGCTGCAACGAGTGAGGCGCAAGCGGCCAAGTCTGTCACCCCGGCGCAAACCGAGGGACCGTTTTATCCGGACATGGATAACGACCTCACCCGGGTACAGGGCGCAAAGAAAAAACCGGCCGGCAAATTCATCTACGTGCATGGCACGGTGTACGACAAGGAAGGCAAACCGGTGGAACGCGCCGTGGTGGAGATTTGGCAGACGGACAACAATGGCATCTACAACCACGCAGGTGATCCGCGTCAGGCCGACCGGGATGTGAACTTTCAGTTTTTCGGCCGCTGCGTCACCGACAAAAAAGGGCATTACACCTTCAAGACCATCAAGCCGGCCGCCTACGGGGTGCGCGAGAATTGGCAGCGACCGCCGCACATCCACTACAAGGTCTACCGACGCGGGTTCGAAGACCTGACCACGCAACTTTATTTCGCCGGCGACCCGCTCAATGCGAAGGACGGCATCTACAACAACATACCTAAGAAGGATCGACCAAGCGTGACGGTCGACTTCAAGCCGGCCGCACAGATTGGTTCCGACTTGGCCAAGTCCATCGCCGATGGTTTCGGCCAGAAAAAAGGTCTGGAGAAGGACACCACAGTTGGTCGGTTTGATATCGTGATCAACGCCGTTGCCTGACCGAATGCGATCGAAAATCAAACTATCGGTTACCGCGCTTGGCCAAGCGCTGTTTGCCTACGCCCTGCTTGGCCAGTCGGGAATTGCTGCGGAAAAAACCGACGGCCTGACGGGGGAACAGATCATCGAGCGCACGCACGAAGCCTCCAAGCGCACGGGGCAGGGCGACGAGGTGTTCAAATTTTACCGCAAGGCGTCGTTCGACGAACTTGATGCCAAGGGCAATGTCGTCGAGAAAAACAGCAAAACTTATCGTGCCTACACCGATGATCGTGATCAAAAACTGCGCAAGGTCAACGGCCGCCCGGCGTCGAAACGCGAACGGTATCGTGAGTACAAAAAACATCAGGAGCGTCAGCGGCGATACCTGAACAAGCGCAAGGAGGGTGACCCAAAAAAACAGAATGAAAATCTCCTCACGCGCAACGTCGATCTGTTTGAGGAAAAGTTTACACCCAAGCTCGTCGGCATAGAAAAGGTGAACGGTCGGGATGCCTTTGTGATCGACCTCAAGCCCAACCCGAAACACAAACACGAGAGCCGAATGGTGAACCGGATCATGGATCAGTTAGAAACCAGGGTTTGGATCGACCGGGAGGAGTTTCAAATTTCGCAACTCAGCACCAAGCTGCTCAAGCCGGTGAATTTTTTGGGAGGCTTGGCCGGTGCCATTAAGACCATCAACATCGGCGTCACGCAAAAGCGCCTGGCCAAAGACACATGGGTCGACGAAAAAGTGAACGCCCACTTCGACGTCCGCGTTGCGTGGAAAACGTATCAGTTCCGGATGGAGAGCCTCTCCACCGACTTTGAGCGCACCGAGCGCGAGGAACCGGAGTCGTGATCTTTCCGCTTGGCCAAGCGCTTGGCCAAGCGCATTCCGTTTTACTCAATCGTCGGCGCATCGAACTGTTCGCGCAGACGATGAAACTCCCGCGTTAATCGGTTGCGTGTTTTGGCGTAGGCCGGATCGGCGTGGACGCTTTTCATTTCGTGCGGGTCGGTCTTAAGATCGAACAGGTTCCACTCATCATCCTTGGGGAAGTACATTAGTTTGTGCCGCGCCGTGCGTACGCCAAAGTGTCGAGGCACGCGGTGTTCGCCGAACTCGTAATAGGAATAGTAGAGCGATTTTCGCCAGCCACTGCTGTTGCCCTTGAAGAGTGTCAACAGTGATCGGCCCTGCACCTCGGCGGGAGTCTCGAGCCCGGCCGCCTCAAGAAACGTCGGGGCGTAGTCGATATTCTGGATCAACTGCTTCGGCTTGGAGCCGGGCTGAATGACTCCGGGCCAGCGGACGAGGAAGGGCATACGGAAGGATTCCTCGAACATCCAGCGCTTGTCGTACCAGCCATGTTCGCCAAGGAAAAAGCCCTGATCTGACGAGTAAATGACGATTGTGTTTTTCGCGAGGCCGTTGTCATCGAGGTACTTCAGCATACGGCCGACGCTTTCGTCCACGGCCTTTACCGTGCCGAGGTAGTTGCGCATGTAGCGACGATACTTCCAGCGTACCAAGTCCTTGTGGCTCATTTTGCCGCCGGCGAATTCCGCAAGAAACGCCTTGTTGCGCGGGCCGAAGTGCGAGTCCCACTTGGCCTTTTGCGCGGGCGTCATGCGGTTGTACTCCGGTGTGCCGTAGCGATCCGGCTTGGGCAGCTTCACATCGCCACGTTCGTCCTTGCGCACCTTCGCGTCGTACGCCCAGTCGAAGTGCCGGTCGATCTCCATCTCGTTGCCGGCCAGCGTCGCACTGCGATTTTTGTAGTCATCAAACAGTGTCTCCGGCTCGGGTATCTCAACGTCATCAAACGCCCCCAGGTGGCGTAGCGCAGGTGCAAATGTGCGGTGCGGTGCCTTGTGTTGGCACATCAGAAAAAACGGCTTCTGATTGTCGGCGCCCTTGCGGCTGTCCAGCCAAGCGATCGCCTTGTCGGTGGTGATGTCGGTCGCGTAGCCCTCGAAGCGCTTACGTGAGTTGTCCTGCTGGATGAATACCGGATTGTAATAGCTGCCCTGCCCGGGCAGCACTTCCCAATAATCGAATCCCTGCGGCGTGGTGTTCAGATGCCATTTGCCGATCACCGCCGTGTGATAGCCGCCCTTTTGCAACTCCTTGGCCACCGTCCATTGGTCGGGGTTAAACTTGTTCCCGTTCCGCATGAAGCCATTTTTGTGGCTGTGCTTGCCGGTCAGGATCGTTGCGCGCGATGGCCCACAGATTGAGTTCGCACAGAATGAGTTTAGAAATACCGATCCTTCCTTGGCCAGTCGGTCGATGTGTGGCGTCGGCGCCACCTTGGCCAACGGCCCACCATAGGCCGAGATCGCCTTGATCGCGTGGTCGTCAGAAAACAGGAACAGGATGTTCGGACGATCTGCTGCCAATGCCCCGGAAGCGATCAGCAAGAAAAAGAAAACGTACCTCATCGGCGTCAACCTAACACCGGGCGTTCGTCGAAAAAACCGCAAACTCGTCCGGCTATTTTCATTCCGTGACATTGGGGAAATATTTTTGCGGGAACCCGGTGAGTTTTTTCAAAACGGTATCGGTGTGCACAAGTAGCAAGTTCTGCTCCTTGGCGATGGCGGCGAGCACGCGATCGACCAAGTCGCCGTGGCCCCAACTCCATTGTCCGGCTTGTTGGGCGGCGGTGGCGGATGGATTTTCGAGCACGAAATGTTCTAACGAATGAGGCACCCACGTTGCCGGATCCGGCACGTCCTTCAGTCGCCCGCGCTGCAACTTGAAAGTGATTTCCGCCACGCTCAACGGGCACAGGTGGAACTGTGTAACCTCCTTGGCCAAAAACCGCCGCAACGTCGGCCGCATCGGCAGGCCGTGGTAGCGCCAGAACCAAACGCCAGTAAAAACAGCCTAAGCGCGAGGATGCTAGTTCGATTGCGTGTGCTCAATTTTTGAAAACTGCGATCACTGGATAGTGGTCACTGATGGTTTCCAGCACCGCAGGCTCACGGGCGACTCCCGCCGAAATACAGCGCTTGGCTAAGCCGGGAGTTGTGAGGATGAAATCGATTCGCTCCAGAAACCCGCGCTGCAGCTCCACAGTCTTCACATGTCCCAACACACGAGTGGGGTATGAGGCGATCATCAGGCATTGTGCGTGAGTAGGCTTCGGGTGTTTTATGTCGAATTTTGTCCGCACCACATCGTGCAGCGGCGCCTCGAGAATCCGGTTCATGATCGGGAATGTGTATTTGCCGTTGACTATAAACCGGTCCTCCGGGCGTTTCTTCGCATCCCCCGACGAACGTCGCTCCAGCAACGGTTGCTGTTTGTCCAGCCACGCCTTGTCGCTGGCCGCGTGCGCGTTGAAGTCGCCCATCAATATCACCTCGCGCCCCTCCTTGTGCAGCCTGGTGACAAGGGCGTGCAACTGGTTCGCCTCGCCCATCTGCTGACGCACCCCGCCCGGCCAAAGATGGCACACGATCACATCCAACCCCGCCGTGCGGCAGTGCAAATACCCATGCCAGAATCCCTTTTGGTGCCGCGCAACAACCTCGATCGGTGTGCGACTCGTCAGCCCGATGTTGTACCCACCACTCTTCAGTGCCGCCGCGTGCGGATGATGCCAGTCGTTCGCCAATTTCTTCAGTTTGGCCTCGTTCCATCCGACCAATTCCTGCCAACCGGCAATGTCCGGCTTCACCGTGTTCACCCACTTCACCGCGGCCTCGTAGCTTTTGCCGTGGCGATGGCTGTTGAACACATTGTAATTCAGTACCTTCAATTGCTCCGCCCCGGTGGCTGTGAAAGCGAAAAACAAAACGAGCGTGTATCGAAACAAGGTCATTGGTTTGTTGGATGAAAACTTGGCGGCACGATCGTATTCCATCACGTCAACACGTCGTGCACCACTTTGCCGTGGACGTCTGTGAGCCGATAGTAGCGGCCCTGATGACGGAAGGTGAGGCGTTCGTGGTGGATGCCGAGCTGGTGCAGGATGGTGGCCTGCAGATCATGGACGTGCACCGGCTTCTCAGCGATGTTGACACTGTAGTCATCCGTCTCGCCGTAGGTGATGCCGCCGCGCACACCGCCGCCGGCCAGCCAGTAGGCAAAACAGTTCGGGTGATGGTCTCGACCGTAAACCTTGTCTGTGAGTTTGCCCTGACAATAGACCGTGCGGCCGAATTCGCCACCCCAGACGACGAGCGTGTCCTCGAGCATGCCGCGCTGCTTGAGATCCTGTAGCAGGGCGGTGGTGGGTTGATCCGTGTCGAGGCACTGGCGACGAACCTGCTTCGGCGCATCGCCGTGGGCGTCCCAGCCACGATGGTAAAGCTGGATGAATCGCACACCGCGTTCCGCCAGTCGCCGCGCGAGCAGGCAGTTGTACGCGTAAGTACCCACCTTGGTGGTGTCGGGGCCGTAGGCGTCGAGAATGTGTTTTGGCTCCCGCTGGATGTCGATGAGTTCCGGCACACTCATCTGCATCCGGAACGCCAGTTCGTACTGGGCGATGCGGGTGGAGATGGCCGGATCGTCGAAACGGTCGGCCTGCTGTTGGTTGAGCTTGTTCAGTGAATCGAGCATGCGCCGCCGCTGGTTGCGGGTGACGCCGGCCGGGTTGTACAGGTCAAGGATCGGATCGCCCTGGCCGCGAAATTTCACGCCCTGAAACCGGCCCGGCAAAAAGCCCGAACCCCACAGCCGGTCGTACAGCGGTTGGCCGGCTCTGCCGCGTCCGTTGGAAGTCAGTGCGACGAATGACGGAAGGTTGGCGTTGCCACTGCCAAGGCCGTAGCTAACCCAAGCGCCCATGCTTGGCCGCCCGGGAATCACCGAGCCGGTCTGGAACATCATCGCGGCCGGGTCATGGTTGATTGCCTCGGTCCGCATCGAACGAATGACCGCAAGCTTATCTACTTGCTTACTGAGATGTGGGAGCAGTTCGCTTACCCAAGTACCCGATTCCCCATGTTGCTGAAAACCGAACGCAGACCCTGCGAGAGGCAACGATGCCTGATTACCTGACATTCCGGTCAACCTTTGTCCCTGACGTACCGAATCAGGCAATTGCTCACCCTGTCGCTCATTTAGCAGTGGTTTATGATCCCAGGTCTCAAGCTGCGAAGGACCTCCCGCCTGGAATAGACAAATCACACGCTTTGCTCTTGGCGAACCGGTCAAAAAACGCGTCTTACTAGCTCCCTCAGCCGTCACCTCGGTGCCCTCACTACCTTCGGACGACTGAACTCCGAACAACAATTCGGAGGCAGCAAGTGTACCAATTCCAAAGGAACCAGCCCGCAACCAGTGACGACGTGTTTGACCGTTATCCAACAGATGATCCATTTCAGATCGCCCCAACAACACACACAAAGTTCAATTCAAAAAACAACGAACGCCACTCAACGCTTCATGATCGTCTCGTCGTAAGCAAAAAGCATCTGCACAACAACGGTTGTCGCCGCAAGATCGATCGAATCTAGATCCTCACGTACCGGTCGCTCACCAACGGACAAAAAGCCGGACGCGTCTTCGCGCCCCTCTTCAAACAACTGCTTCTGTTCCTCATAGGCATCTTGAAATACTGCCAACTCCTGACG
>WTHH01000438.1 GCA_011523195.1 Verrucomicrobiales bacterium | reverse complement strand
ACCTGATTTACTCCGATCGGAGGGGTTCCAACCGGGGCGTGGGTTGGCTGGAAAATCCCGGCTCGGCAACGATCCGAAAACCGACCGCGTGGAAGGATCACCTGCTGGGCGGGCAGGGGAAAGAAGTGATGTTTTTGGACGCAGCCGACCTCGATGGCGATGACGACATGGACATCGTTTGCACCACCCGTAGTCAGCAACTCTTGATTTTTAAAAAAGCCGACACCAAATGGGACGTTGACACCTTGCCCAACCCTTATGGTTTGCCGCATGGCAAAGCCGTGGCCATCGGCGACGTCAACGGAGACGGTCGCCCCGATCTCGTACACACCACCAACACCGGCGGCAACCGAAAAGTCCCCGGCGTGTCATGGCTGGAGCAGGCTGAGTCGAAATGGGCGGTGCACAACATCGGCGGAAGTGTCGGTGTGAAGTTCGACCTGATCGAGTTGGTCGATCTTGATAAGGACGGAGACCTCGACGCCATCACCTGCGAAGAATCCGACAACCTCGGGGTCTTCTGGTACGAAAATCCCCTTAAATGAATTTGTAAACAAGATGACGAAAACAAAAAACTGGTTTAAGGGCCTGACCGGCCTGTTTTTGATGGGCGGCCTTGCTTCTGCTGATGTGGCGCCGAAGCATATCCCGGCGGGGTATAGCGTTGATACGATCCAGATTCCCGACGAAATTGTGCTGGGAGTGGGTGGAATGGAGTTTCATCCCGATGGACATCTTTTTATCTGCACGCGCGAAGGTGAGGTGTGGAGGTACAAGGATGACAAGTGGTCGCTGTTCGCCGATGGGTTGCACGAGCCGCTGGGCATTTACATCGACCAAAAAACGAAAGAGGTATGGGTAATGCAACGGCCGGAATTGACCAAGCTCGTCGATGAGGATGGCGACAACGTGGCCGACGTGTACGAAACGGTGAATTCGTCGTGGGGGTTGACCGACAATTATCATGAATACTCCTTTGGCCTTGTGCGGGACCGGTACGGCAATTTTTACGGCACGCTTAACACCAGCCTGAGCTGGCGCGGTTGGGCCGGCAGCCACCGTTGGGATATCGGCCGGGTGCATGACTCCAAGATGGGCCGCTCGGCGTTTTATCGGGGCTGGTCGTTTCAGGTGACACTGGATGGCCGGTTCGTGCCGTGGTCGTCCGGGTTGCGCTCGCCCGCTGGCATCGGGATCAGTCCGGACGGGGATATTTTTTACACCGACAACCAGGGCGACTGGAACGGCACCTCGTCCCTGCATCACGTGGTCAAGGGCCGGTTTCACGGGCATCCCTCCAGCCTAACGGATCACCCGGGTTATCAAGTGGCCAGTGCCTCAACGGATGTGAAGCTGCTCTCAGACTACAAGGATCACGAGCGCAAGGTTGCGGCCACGGTCAAGCGCCTGAACAAAATCAGCGTGACGGATTACGAAAAGCTGCGCACGCCTCCGGCGATCTGGTTTCCGCACGGGGAACTTGCCAGCTCGCCCGGCGAACCGGTCTGGGACTTGACCGAGGGCAAGTTTGGCCCGTTTGCCGGACAGGTGTTCGTGGGCGACCAAACCAAGTCAAACATGATGCGGGCGCACCTCGAAAAAGTGCAGGGTGAATTCCAGGGGATCGTGTTCGATTTTGTCGACCCGATGCACTGCGGTGCGATGCGAAATCGATTTGGCCCGGACAACGCTCTTTGGGTGGGGCAGACCGGTCGCGGCTGGGGGTCTGTTGGCGGCAAACGCTTCGGCCTCGAGCGGATCTTCTGGGACGGGAAAACCACTCCGATGGAGATGCATCACGTCAGCCTCACGAAGGATGGATTCACGATCGTCTTCACCAAGCCGGTGGACAAAAAGTCAGCGGCCGATGCGGCGAGCTACAAAATCAAGCATTGGGGCTACGAGTATCGCGCCGAGTACGGCTCGCCCAAGGTCGGCACGACCGATGTAAAGCCGAGCAGGATCACCGTTGCCGAGGATGGGAAATCGGTTCACCTGTCGATGGATCTCGTCAAGGATCGGGTTTACGAGTTCATAATCCAATCCGGCCTGACCGGAGCGGGCGGCAGCAAATTCACCAATCCCCGAGGCTGGTACACGCTGAACTATTTGCGCTAAGAAGCATTCTCAAAATTCTCCGGCCATCGAATTTCAACGCCCCGCTTGATGAGAGCGTCTTGAAAACCGGTCAACTGATTTTTGTTCCTAAAAAAATGTTCGGGAGCGGTGGCTTGGGCGATGGATTCGCTGGCTAAAATACCGGCGACCTCGCCGATGTTCCATTCAACCGGATGCAGTCGGTAGCACCCATTGGTCACGTGTGTTGTGCCGATGTTTTTCGATGCCGCGATGAGATTTTTTAACCGAAGGGGGATGAGTGAACCGAGGGGTATTTCAAACGGAAGCGCGGCGAAGTCGATATAGTTGTCGCCACCTGTACTCGGGTGGAGGTCGATTTGATAATGCCCGATGCCAACCGAGTCCGGGTAACGCTTGGCCCGTAGCCCCTTGCTGTCATCTAATCCCAGGACGTTCATCCGGTTTTCAACGCCGCAATGCTGCTCAAGGACGGTGGTGTGAGCCTTGATTCGTCGGGATTCCCGAACATAGGGGTACTTGGCCATTCCGTCCCCGGTTCCCATGACGTCTTTTCGCAGCCGCAGCCCCGGCCAGCCCTGGCCGCCGTCGTCTCGCGGCGCCTCGGTTTGCAGCCAGTAGAGCAGTGACAGGCTCAATTGTTTTGAGCGATCGATGTGGCGTTGTCGTTCTTCCGCACTGACACTGACAAGGTTGCCCAGCAGATAATCATTTTGCGGCCAGTTGATCAGGCTGACATCCCGCAACCCGCTGTTTGGCATGAAGTTTTTGGCGGCGACAATTCGACGGTAAGTCCAGAGGTTGATGATCCCGTTTTTGTGTGGGCCGGTGGGGTTGAAGCCCAAGCGCTTGGCTAATCCGCTGGACGGGTGTGTGTAGGTGAAGTCCAACAGACCCCCCGGCCACGGGGGAGAGATGTCAGGCACGAATGTTTTCCAAAAATCGTATTCGGTTGGCTTGTCTATGGTGTGGTTTTTGCCATCAACGTGATCGATGGCGAAGCACATGGTGAACGCCTGTTGGTTTTCCGGGGAAGCGTTCTCCGGCATGTGTAGTTCGCCTGTGACGCGTTTCCCTTCAGTGCCCACCACGTGTTCGCATCGGGCCAGCGGCAACAGGTCTCCCAACTCCGTTGCATCGGCAAAAAATCGACCCCGCAGAACCAGACGGGAGTTTTTCCTGAGATCCAATACCTGGACCGATTTGATTTCGTCGTTGTCGGTTTCGACTGCCGTGGGGGTGGTTTTCCTGAGTAGCGCCAGTTTGCCGGACGCAACGAACGGTCTCAGCATGGCCTCGAGACAAGCCAGGGCCACGCGCGGTTCGTGGCATAGCCTGGATACGGAACCGCTGCCGGGGTTCAGGTTTTTGTGAGCTCTCGCTGCGGGTGAGAGAGGGTAATATTTTTTGTAGTGGCTGCGAATGGCGTTCCGCAGCTCCCGATAGGTGCGTGTGCAGCCGAAACTCTCTATCCACTTGTGCTCATCCGGAGGGACCCCCTGCGACGTCAGTTGACCTCCAATCCAGTCAGTCTCCTCTGTCATGATGACGCTCAACCCGGACCGAAGCGCAGAGATTGCGGCGGCGCAACCTCCAAGACCGCCGCCAATCACGACAAAGTCCGCCTTAAGCTCCCTTGGAAATTTGTTGGGCGAGCGGCAGCCAGTCAGCCCCACGGAAACTGCGGGCACACCAAGTCCCAGCTTAGCCAGACTCTGGCGGCGGTTGATTTGCATTTGTTGAAAACTCATTTCGTTGATTGTGTGTCTAAAATGTTCAGTATCGCTTAACGATTCACTTTCGTTAATCCTGCCTGCGCTGGGTTGGATTGTATGGATCGATACGACATCAGGAAAGACTACACGTGGAATTTTGACCATGCGCCAGAGCCTGTTGTCGGCTATGTGCCGGCAGTTGACGGTGACTGGACGTATTGCGGCCAACCGGTGGACTCACCGCTGGGTATCGCGGCCGGGCCGCTGCTCAACGGCCGGTGGCTGCTGTATTATGCCTCGCTTGGCTTCGATATCCTGACCTACAAAACCGTACGCGCCCGGGAGCGGGTATCGTATGGCCTGCCCAATCTGCAGCCGATCGCTTGGCCAAGCGGGGAGGTGTTACCGGAGGAGGTTGATACGGCTGTGGCGATGGAGGGGAATTGGGCAATCTCATTTGGCATGCCGTCGAAGCCGCCTCGTTTTTGGCAGGACGACGTCGTAGCGGCAAGGGAGCGCTTGGCCAAGGGCAAATTTCTCAGCGTCTCTGTTGTGGCGACACCTGGGTTAGACGATTCAATTGACGACGTGGCGGCGGATTATGCCCGGTGCGCCCGATGGGCAGCGGACAGCGGCGCGGACGGGGTCGAAGCCAACTTTAGCTGCCCCAACGTCAGCAGTGTGGACGGGCAGCTGTATCTCAACGCCGCCGATGCCGGCCTCGTGGCTGCGCGGCTGCGTGAGGCGATCCCGGATAAACCGCTGCTAATCAAGGTCGGTCACTTCGCCGAACGGGACAACGCGCAGGCATTTTTTGAGGCGGTGGCACCGCAAGTCGATGCGTTGGTGATGGTCAACGGGGTGTCAACTCGCGTGCGGGACGAGTGCGGCGAGTTGCTTTTTGAGGGGCGTTGCAGGGGTATCGGCGGCGAAGCGATTCGCGGGTTGGTATTCGAGCAGTTGGCCTGGTTCGCGGAGTTTATCCGCGAGAGCAGCAGGCCGGTGCGCCTGGTTGGCGTGGGCGGGCTTGTCCAGGCGGCAGATGTTGTCCAGGCGCTTGGCCAAGGGTGTGAAGCGGTGCAGTTTGCCACCGCCGCGATGCTGAATCCCGGTTTGGGCTTGGCCATCCGAAGGGAGGGTTTTTAATGGCGGCGATGATTCGTTTGGGCCTGACAGGTGGCATCGGAATGGGCAAATCCACGGCGGCGGAGCTGTTGGCCAAGCACGGCGCGAAGATTTCTGATTCAGATGTGATTGCCCGCGAGTTGGCCGAACCGGGCCAGCCTGCACTGCAGGCCATCGCGGAGGCGTTTGGCAACGAGGTACTTAGGGCGGATGGTTCGCTCGATCGCGGGCGTGTTGCCGAATTGGTTTTCGGCGTCGACGCAGCTCGAAGGACGCTGGAGGATATTTTGCACCCGCGCATTCGCGCGACTTGGCTGGGCAACCTCGACCGATGGGCTAGGGAGGGTGTGGCGCTTGGGGTGGCCGTCATCCCTCTGCTCTACGAGACCGGCAGCGAAGCGGCGTTCGACAGGATCGTTTGCGTGGCCTGTTCGCCGGCGAACCAGCGGGAACGCCTGCGACAGCGCGACTGGAGCGACGAGGAGATTGATCGTAGGATTGCCGCTCAGATGTCTGCCGAGGAGAAAATGAAACGGGCCGACCACGTGGTATGGACCGATGGGCCGGTCTCCGCGCACGCGGATCAGTGGGACGACTTGCTTGCCCGCTGGCGGGGGGCATCCTCGACGGTCGCCTGAACCTCGATTGGCGGCTGGAACTCGGGAAGATCCTCCCGCCGCATACCGGCCATGGCGAGCACCCAACCGCCGTACACCGTGCCGGCGATGCTGAACGGGATTCCCGCCATCACCCCTGCAATCAACCCGCGTAAAAACGCCTGCCCAAATGAATCCTTGTTCAAGAGTTTTTGAATCAGGAACACGCCGGTGCCACCGGTGAGGAAGGCCAGAATGGAAACGACCGGCGTTGCCAGGCCGGCAGTGATGGCGTTAACGCCAAAGAAAAACCAGTCGATCAGGAAAATCCACGCGCCGCTCAACCGATGGATGCTGAGTTTCTTGACGTGGCGCAACTCCGCTGGGTTGTTTGATTTCTGACTCATTTCTGCTTGCGACTATAACGGCTCTCGCCCGTCATAGCCAGCATCGAGTTCGTGCCAGTGGCCGATGTCCTCCTCGCCTTTTTCCCAGCAGAGAAAAACCTCACGCGTGCCTCTGCGCGAGGGGAAATCGATGAGGCCACGCTCGGCGTCCTTGAGCTGGATGTCGTTCTGTCTGAATGCCCCGAAGATCGACTGCATGGCAAATAGCACCTTGAGGCTGTTGTTCACCGATTCGCCCCCGACATCCGACTGGGCGCTTACTAGGTTGGCAACGCGTTGGCTGAGTTTTTCGTGTTCCTCCCGCAGTCGGGCGAGGTCGTCGAGCCACTCGGAGACCTTGGGCAGCATGGTCCGGGCCTCGGCCAGGGTGTAGTGCTTTTTGAAGCGGTACGGCATCAACCCTCCTTCTTGGCGGGGTGCAGTTTTTCGCGGAGCGACTCGGTCGGCGTAATCTCGTAGGAGCGTTGCCAGGCATCCTTGGCCTCGTCCGCTTGGCCAAGTTTGTGGTGAACGTTGCCAAGCTGCTCGAATAGATAGGCGTCCGGCGCTTTGACCTTTTCCAACTGAACGTCCAGCAACTCGTGGGCGCGCTGCCAGGCGGCCTTGGCCTTGTCCGCTTGGCCAAGCGCTTGG
>WTHH01000068.1 GCA_011523195.1 Verrucomicrobiales bacterium | reverse complement strand
CTTGGCCAAGCGCTTGGCCAAGCCGGTGCCAAGTCGGCCGGTAGAGTGATTGGTCAACCGGCGAACTTCGTCAATCGGCTCGTAGGTCGGCCCGGCTGTGACAACACACCGCACGGTCAGGGCAATGTTTTGGATACCATCATTTCGCGTAGTTTGAGCGCATTGCTGGTCGGCTCCTGACAGGCGGTGCCGGTGCAGAGATAAACAGCCGATGTTTTTTCGACCGGTAGCTCTTTGGCGAATTTCTCCACCGGGCCGGCTACACCGAGGATGACTTTGTTTGGCTGATACACCCCGTGGGCGGCGGCGATCAGGTCGCGCGCGCCCGCGGAGTTCGGGTCGCCGGTGATCACCGCGCGGCGCGGCTCGTGGACGAGGAAGTCGAGTGCCTGCAGCAGATAAGGCACGGCACGAGGCGTGTTGGCGAGATTATCGCTGAACAGGAGCAGCGTCTTCTCGGCCATGTCGATGTATTCCTGCTGGTCGGTGATCTTGCCGAGGCGCAGGAGGCCAAGCGCCGCCACGGAGTTGGCCGAGGGCACGGCGCCGTCGTAGTCCTCCTTCACCTGCAGGATGAGATGCGGCGTGTTGGTGCTCTGCCAGAAACCGCCGTTGGCCTCGTCGTAAAAACGGGTCTTCATCGCGCCGGTCAAGTCGATGGCAAACTGCAGGTGCTGCGGCTCGAGGGTCGCCTCGTAGAGGTGCAGCACGCCATCGAGCAGAAAGGCATACGCATCGAGTAACTGCACGTCGTCGCGCTGGCCATCGCGCCAGCGATGGTGGAGCGTCTTGGTTTCGGCATCCCAAAGTTCGCGCCGCAGAAAGGTGAGATTGGCCTCGGCGGCCTCAAGGTACTTGGGCTCGTTGAGGACGATCGCCGCTCGCGCGACGGCACCAAGCATCAGGCCGTTCCATGAGGAAAGTATCTTGTCGTCGAGGTGCGGCCGCACGCGCTTGGCACGATCGTCGAACATCTTTTGCTTGGCGGAGTCGAGCAACGCGCGTTCGTCATCGGTCAACTCCGACGAGACGATGCTGAGGACATTCTGGTTTTTCAGCGGTTCGGGATCGCTGTGATCCTCAAAATTGCCATGCTCGGTCAGGCCGTAGTAGCGCTTGGCCAACACGAACTCCGCCTCGGTGAGCAGCGCCTTCAGCTCCGCCTCCGTCCAGCAGTAGAATTTACCCTCCTTGCCATCGCTGTCGGCATCCTCGGCGGAGTAGAAGCCGCCGTCCTTGTGTCGCATGTCGCGGAGGATGTAGCGCAGGATGTCGTGTGCGACGTCGGCGTGTTTTTTGTCGCCGCTGATGAGATGGGCGTCGAGGTAGAGGTGCAACAACTGGGCATTATCGTAGAGCATCTTCTCGAAATGCGGCACAAGCCACTTGGCATCAACGGAGTACCGTGCGAAGCCGCCGCCGATCTGGTCGTACATGCCGCCGGCCGCCATCTTGTCGCAGGTGTGAAGCACCATGTTGATAGCGTCCTGGTCGCCGGTGCGATGCGCGTGGCGCAGCAGCATCAGCGGCTGGCTCGGCCGGGGAAATTTCGGTGCATCACCAAAGCCGCCGTAGCGAGGGTCATACTCGGACTTGAACCGCTCCACCGCCTTGTCCAGCCACGCCGGGTCGAGCGTGATACCCTCCCTCGCCTTAAGCGCCACACTCTCGCCGATCCGTTGACTGATGTCGGTGGCGGACTCGACAATCTCCTTGCGCTGGGTTTTCCATGCCTCGCCGATCTGGGTGAGCACGTCGGTAAAACTGGGTCGGCCAAACTTGGACACCGGCGGATAGTACGTGCCGCCGTAGAACGGCTTAAGTTCCGGGGTCAGCCAGACGTTGAGCGGCCAACCGCCGCCGCCGGTGGTCGCCTGCACGAAGGTCATGTAAATCTTATCGACGTCCGGCCGCTCCTCGCGGTCGAGTTTGATGCAGACAAAATGCTCGTTCATCACCTTTGCCGTCGCCTCGTCCTCGAACGACTCGCGCTCCATCACATGGCACCAGTGGCAGGTCGAGTAGCCGATGCTCAGCAGGATCGGCTTGTCCTCCGCCTTGGCCTTGTCGAACGCCTCCTTTCCCCACGGATACCAGTCGACCGGGTTGTGCTGATGCTGCTGCAGGTACGGGGATGCCTCCTTGGTCAAGCGGTTGGTGTGCTTGTGTTTTGCGGGTTCAGATGGCTTGGCTTCGGTGGGTTCAGTCACGGCAGAGGGGGTGGCGGGCTTGGCTTCAGCAGTGGTTTTCGCGTCCTGAACTGCACTTGGTTGGCAGCCGGTTTGAGCTGCGGCGGCCAGGGCAAAACAGAGCGCGAGAGGGTTTTGGCGGAGCCTTTTCACGGCGCGAGACTGTACCGCCGCCGTCTCGGGCCGCAAAGCCGGAATCGGTCACCCCAGCTTGGCCAACCGCTCCAGGTACGCCTCAGCCATTTGCTGAATGTTAAAAGTTGCGTCCACAGCAGTGCGACCGGCCTCGGCGCACTTGGCCAAGCGCTCGCGATCGGAAAGCAGGTCGCCGATCGCCTTGGCCAAGGCCTCGGCACTGCCTTTTTCACAAATCACACCGGCACCGGTCTCGGCGATCATTTCAGGAAAACTCGCATCCTCCGGCGCCACCACCGGCACGCCACTGGCCATCGCCTCCACCACGTAAAGCCCGAATGCCTCCCCGTACAACGCCGGCACGCTCAGCACGGTGAGTTGGCGAAAAAATCGAAGCTTGGCCTCGCGATCGATGTTCGGTTGAAAGGTGGCATCCCCCATCAATCCGGCCGCGCGGAGTTTATCCTTCTGCTCTGCGACGAACGGCTCGTCCATCGGTTGGCAGCCGCCGCCCACCGCGAGCTTGAGCCCAGGCACGCGTTCGGTCTGACGAAGTGAGATGTATGCATCGACCAGTGTGTCCAGCCCCTTCTCCGGGCACATGCGGGTGAAGAATCCCAACACCGGAGGCGCATCCGGTAATTTACTCAAGCGAAAGCCGTCGAGGTTGATGCCGTTGTAAATCTGAGTCAACCGCTCTCGGGGGATGGCCGCGCGCTCCGCCATGACATCAGCATAGTAACGGCTCGGCGCAATGAACAGCGACACGTCGGTCACCCGCCGGCGAATCTCCTCCCAAGATTCCTCACGCTCCGCACTCGGCAGCGAATCGAGAAACGCATCCTCGCCCTCGAGCAGACAAACAACCGGCACGCCCAGCGCCTCGCGTAGCCGTCGCGACATGCCGATCAACAGCGCGTTGGAAAGGCAGATGACATCCGGCCGATGATGCTCCTTCAGCCACGAGACAAGCTGCTCCAGTTCACGCACCTGGTTGCCCTCCTCACCGCGGAGCATCGAGAGGGTCAGTTCCCCGACGTCCTCGCCACGTGTCTTGCCGGCCATCCTGCCAACGCTACGCATGATGAACCCGGCATTGAACAGCTTGCGAAGCCAACCGGGTGTCCGACGGAACAGTTTGAATTTCTGCGACAGGTAAACGTTGAGGCCGCCAAAGAAAATCGGTGTGCCCTCGGCCTGGTTGGCCTCGTCGAGCGTGAGCGGCAGATAAAGCGGGACCATCAGCGCGTCGTGGCCCGACCGCCGAAACTCGGTCACAAGGGCGTTATCGCGAAAACAATTCCCGCAATACATCCCCCCCGCGCCGGGTGTTAACTGGATAATTTTCAAGTCGTCGTGCCGCTCCGTGGACGGCCGTCAGTCTTTCCGAACCCCCATCCCTTGGCCAGCAGAATTGAGCATCTGGACGATGTAACTTGCGAAACAATAGGGATGCACTCAGGCTTTTGCGCGTAATGACTTCACACCCATTCAAATCGATTTCCCGATTAATCATTGGGATTGTCTGCTTTCAGACTGCATACATCATCAATGCAGCAATCGAAATTTCCGTCGGGGTCTCCAGGGTGGATGTAACTCCAACGCACCCGGTGTTGCTGGCCGGGTACGGCGGGCGCACGACTGAGCATGAAGGTGTCGACACGCCGCTGTGGGCGCGGGCGATGGTGATCGGCAATACCAAGCCGGCGGTGATCGTCGTGCTGGACAACTGCGGCGTGACGCAGGCCATCACGGATCGCTTGGCCAAGCGCTTGGCCAAGAGCGGCGTGGCGGCCGACCGGCTTGTCGTCGCGACCACGCACACGCACAACGCCCCGACGCTCTTCGGCTACGCGTCGATCGTCTGGAAGGGCCGCACCACCCCGGAGCAGGATCAGCGGGTCGAGGCGTACACGAAATTTGTCATCGATAAAATGCAGCAGGCCGTCGCCGAGGCCCTGACCCGGCGCGAGCCGATGACGCTCGAGTGGACGCAGGGGCGCGCGACCTTCGGCGGCAACCGGCGGGTGATTAACAACGGCAACTGGGCCGGGTTTGGCCACCAGCGGAACGCGCCGGTCGACCACAGCCTGCCGGTGCTGGCCGCACGCGATGCAAAGGGCGACGTGCGTGCGGTCTGGGCAAACTACGCCTGCCACTGCACGACGGTCGGCGGGCGCAACCGCATAAGCGGCGACTGGGCAGGGTTTGCCAATACATTGATCGAGAAGGAGTTCGGCAGGGCTGTGTCGCTGATGACCATCGGCTGTGGTGCGGACGTTGGCCCCCAGCCGAGCGGGAATCTCGCCATCGCGGAGGAACACGGTCGCGCGATTGCTACGGAAACCAAGCGACTGCTCGCCGAAAAAACCACCCCTCTCGGTGGCGCCCCCACGGTCGTCTCGCGCCAAGTCAAACTGCCCCTGGCCAAGCCCAAGCCGCGGGCGCACTGGGAGGAGCAGCTTAAGTCCGGTGGCTTTCATCATCAACTGGCCAAGGCGATGCTGGCCAGGCTCGATACCACCGGGCAGATTCCCGCCGAAGTGAACTACCCGGTGTCGGCTTGGAAGTTCGGCAACGACCTGGCAATGGTCTTTCTCGCCGGCGAGGTGGTGGTCGACTACTCAGTGCGACTCAAGCGCGAGCTCGACTGGTCGCGCCTTTGGCTCAACGCGTGGGCCAACGACATGCCGGGCTACATTCCCTCACGGCGCATCCTCCGCGAGGGCGGCTACGAGGCCGACTTTTCGCAGGTCTACTACGAACAGCCGGGGCGCTACGATCCCTCGGTCGAGGACAAACTAATCGAAACCATCCGCGAATTGGTCGGCAGTGAATTCGCCGCCAAGCCGGGACAGGAACCGTCGCCCTTTCACAAGCCGCCCAGTGGTGAGTCGCTGGTGTTCAAGCGGCTTACAGGCTGGGTGGGCGGTGAACGATCCGAAACCGAGCAGCAGCTTATCCAAACGCTACGCCGTTACGTGCGTATCGCCCAACCTCCCGAAGCCAAGGTGACGTCGATGGATCAAGAGGCAACCGAGTGGTATAATTTTGCCGGCGATTTCGTGCCCCGCGGATTCATCCGTCAACAGAAAGCAGGCGCGGAGTTAGCATGGGTCACGCCGCTGTTCTCCAAGCCGGGCGGCACGGCGCTCGTCTACGGATTTACCGGTGGTTTGGGTTGGGTGACCGAGCCGCAGACCGATGGCTTTTCATTATCTGTCGGAGGCGAGGAAAAACTTCGATTCGACGTGACGCGTAAACTTTCCCGATGGGCGTCGGACGACGAATCAGTTGAACTGATCTACCTGCCGACATGGACATCCGCCGTGGACTCCGGCGGATTTTTCTTCGTGTCACTGACGCGCGTACCGGTCAACGATAACAGCGCGGTGGAGTTCGCCGTCCGCTCGCTTGGCCAAGACTCCAAGCGCTGGTTCGCCCTCGACAAAAAACAACCGGACAAAATTCTCCTCCAAAAACTTGGCCAAGCGCTGGACTAAAGGAGCTGTAGCACCGTTATTTCTTAGTGCATCTCCACCGAACAGGTGCCGAGGCCACCCCGGAAGTAGTTGAACTGCACGTTGGGATGATCGGCGAGCAGTGACATCGGCACGCTGCTGTCGGCAATGCCCTTGGAGATCATCAGGGCGGTGAGCCGCTGGCCAAACGGGTTGTCGTGCGTGCCGGCCTGCCAGATGCTGACTTTTTCCGACTGCCATGTCTCGACCGGCCCTACAGTAACGGCGCGCTGCGGCACCATGGTGATGTTGCCGCCGCCGGAGGTGCGGGCGTTTTGCGCGAGGGTGATCGGGTGCAACTCGACGACGCGCGTGGCCAGCTTGCGGTATTCCTCCGGGGAAGGCGGTGTATCGGCGAACTCGCCCTCGCGCCGGAGCGGGTCATTGAATGCCCAATGCTTGATGTCACCCTGCCCGCCCTGCATGACCGCGCAGCGCACGCCACTCCAGCTTTCGCAATAGGCGGTGGTGTCCGCTTTTGGAAAATGCAGGTTCTCCTCCGGCATCGCGAGGGCAGGGTCGATGCGGTCGAAACACAGCTCGCGGTCGGCGCGCTCGAAGGAGAGCGGGTGATCTGTAGGCACCTCGCGGCCGTCGCCGCCGACCCATTCGTCCATCCCCCAAAAGTGCGCGTGCTTCAGCGAAAGCCCCAGCTCATTGACCAACCGCGCAACGAGCGGCAGTTGCTCGGTGGGACCAATCGGGCCACAAATGCCAAAAGGGTTGTCGGCGGTGGCCTGTCGCCAGG
>WTHH01000127.1 GCA_011523195.1 Verrucomicrobiales bacterium | reverse complement strand
CGCGAGCTGCAGGCGCTTCAGGATTTCGTGCCGACGATAGCGCACGATCTCGTCCAGCCAGACGCTGGAATCGACCGAGACGAACAGCGTGCCCTTGTGGATGCCGGAAGGCTGGGCGTGCTCCGTGACAGCCGGGTCGATCGTCTGGTTCCACACTTTCACGATCTCCGTCTCGGCGCGGCGCTGTTCGAGTTTCAGCGAGCCCAGCACGCTCTTGACAACGGCCTCGGCGTTGACGGCCCGATTGGCGTGGGCCTTTTCCAGCGGGCCGACATCGAGGCCGCGCCAATCCCTCAACACCTGATCCTTTGGACCAAGGCGGCGGGTTCGTTTACGATAACGGCGTTGGAAGGGTGGCAACGGCATGTCGCAGGCCACCGATAAAAAGGGCCATCACTTTCGGAGTCAATCGGGAAACGTGGTTTCGATTCAGCTTGCCAGTGGAAACGACTCGCCGGAGAATCCTCCTGGTTATGACACTACGTATTTTTCTCTCGGCGATGGTCTTTGGCGGTCTGCTCACATCGGCGGTCGCTGCGGATAAACTCGAAAAACGCAAGTCGCCTAAGGGCGCTAAAGCGTACATCATCTCACCCAAGGACGGCAAAACCGTCGGTAAAAAGTTCACCGTGCGCTTCGGCCTCAGGGGCATGGGCGTGGCTCCGGCCGGAATCGACAAGGAAAACACCGGCCACCATCACCTATTGATCGACACGGAAAAACTGCCAAACCTTGAAATTCCGTTGGCAGCTACGGAAAAAATCCGTCACTTCGGCGGCGGCCAGACTGAGGTCACCCTTGAGCTGCCTCCCGGCAAGCACACGCTGCAGCTTGTACTGGGCGACTGGATCCACCTCGCACACGATCCGCCGGTGATCTCTAAGAAAATCACCATCACGGTGAAGGAGTAGCCTTCGAGACGAACGCTTTCGTGAACCCTGGCCAAGTGCCGGGGTTTTTTTGTGCGCTTGGCTTGACCCCGCCCGCTAGTCGCCGCACAAATGCCCCATGACCTTCCGTTTTGCTTTGACGACTTCAATCGCGCTGGCGGTTGGCCAGGCGCAGGCTGCGAACCATTCCATTCGTGTGGACGCCGGCCACTACGACCGACTCGACACACCGGTCCGTTTTCAGCTCCCAGAATCGGGCGGGGCCAACTGGCAGCTCACAGGTTCGGACGGCCAAGCGTTGCCGGTGCAGTTGGACGAGCGAGGGACGGGGACGTTCATCCTGCCGAAGTTGGCCGCATTCCAGACGGCGGTTTTCACGCTGTCGGATGCCGTGAAAAAGGCACATGCCCCGGCTGTCAATGTGGCGAGGCAGGGCAGCATACTGCATTTCACACTCGGCGGCCGCATGGTGATGCATTATCAGGCGGAGAAAAGTGAACTACCGCGGGATGACCTCGAGCCGATCTATCGCCGGGGCGGATACCTGCATCCAATCGTGACCCCAGACGGCACGGTCATCACCGACGATTACCCGCACAACCACAAGCACCATCACGGCATCTGGTTCCCTTGGACGAACACGGAGTTCGAGGGACGCAAGCCGGATTTTTGGAATATGGGTAAGGGAACCGGCACGGTGGAGTTTACCGGGCTGCAGGGTTACTGGAGCGGGCCGGTGCACGCCGGATTCGCCAGCTTGCACCAGTTTGTTGATCTCATTGCGAAGCCAAGAAAAGTTGCGCTCAAGGAGACATGGCGCGTGCAGGTGTACGCCGTGGGGCGGGGTGACTTGGCTTATCACTTGTTCGAGCTGGAGTCGGTGCAGCGCTGCGCCGGCAAGAGTAAAATCCATTTTCCGCAGTACCGCTACGGCGGCCTTGGCTTCCGGGGTCACGGCGAGTGGGATGGCAGAGAGAACTGTTTTTACCTGACCTCAAACGGCGAGAGCGACCGCATCAAGGGGCACGCCACTCGGGCACGCTGGTGCCATGTCGGCGGCAAAACCGGCGGCAAGCTGGCCGGCATCGGTGTCCTCTGTCACCCGTCCAATTTTCGTTTTCCGCAGCCGATGCGGATTCACCCCACGGAGCCGTTTTTCAACTTCGCACCCTCACAGGCTGGCGAGTGGGAGATCAAGCCGGGCGAGGAATACGTGTCGCGTTATCAATTTGTCGTGACCGACGGCAAGCCGGACGCTGCACTGCTTGACCGGCTGTGGAACGACTACGCGCATCCGCCGCGGGTCGAGATTTACGACGCCAAGTAACGCCATCATTTTTAGCGCTTGGCCAAGCGACTGGCTGGGCAGAAAAAAACACCCCGCTTGGCCAAGCGGGGTGTTTTGCAAATTGGTTTTTGTTTTCGCTTAAATCACTTCGGGGAGAGGCTGGGCGTTGTCAGCGACGAGGTAGCGTGGGCGCCCATTGAGGTCGTCGATCGTGGTGGTGTTCACGTCGATGCCCAGCGTGTAGTACAGCGTCGCATGCATCTCGGGAAAGGTCACGGGTCGCTCGGTAGCCTCGCCGCCAAGGCGATCGGTTGCCCCGATGACCTGTCCGTGTTTCAGGCCACCACAGGCGAGCAGCGCGGTGGAGACGCGCGGCCAGTGGTCGCGACCCGCATTCTTGTTGATGGTCGGCGTGCGGCCAAATTCACCCCAGCACACCACGGCCACATCCTTCTCGAGTCCGCGGTTGTGCAAATCCTCGACGAGCGCGGTGACGCCCTGATCGAGCATCGGGAAGTCCTCCCGGGCACGCTTGAAGTTGCCGCCGTGCCAGTCCCAGCGACTGAACGAAAGTGAGACGCAGCGCACCCCGGCCTCGACGAGGCGGCGTGCGAGCAGAAAGTGGTCGAGCAGCTTGGGCGCCCCGTCGGCCACGTGCTTGGCCGAGCCCCGGCCGTAGCGGTCGCGCAGTTTGACGTCCTCTTGCTCGAGGTCGAGCGCGTTGGCCAGTTTGCCGGAGGTGAGGATGCCGTAGGCCTGCTGGTTGTAGGCGTCCATTCCTTCCATGAGGCCTGAGCTGTCAAGGTTGCGGCGGAACTGGTCGAAGCTCCGGAGCAGCGCCTTGCGGTCCTGCAGTCGCTGTAGCGTGATGCCGTTGAGCGTCATATCCTCCTTGCCCTCGGCGGACGGGCGGAACGCGGCGTGGGCCGGGCCAAGGAAGCCGGCCTTGCCGGGGTCGCTCCAGCGAATCTCGCCGGTCTTGGGGCAGAGGCCGAGGAATGGCGGCGTGTCGGGATTGGTCGGGCCTTCGAGTTTGGAGAGGATCGAGCCGATGCTGGGCCAGCCGCCGGGCGGTTCGTTTTTCTTCGTGCGCCCGGTCATGCACTGGTCGGCGTCGTGCGCGCCGGTGGCCCCGACGATGGAGCGGATGACGGTGAACTTGTCCATCATCTTGGCCATGCGCGGGAACAGTTCGCAAATCTGGGTGCCGGGGACGTTGGTGGAGATGGGCTTGAACTCGCCGCGAATCTCGCGTGGTGCATCCATCTTCAGGTCCCACATGTCCTGATGCGGCGGGCCGCCGGGAAGGAACAGGTTGATAACCGCCTTGTGCGAGGAGCCGATGCCGGACTTGGCCTCGGCTTCCAGCAGGTTGGCCATTGTCAACCCGCCGATGCCCATGGCACCGATGCGGATGAAGTCGCGTCGGGCAACGCCGTCACAAAAGTCGGCCTTGCCGTTTTTACCGCCTGCGCTGATCTTTAACATGTCGCCCGTTTCCTCCTTTTCAAAAACCGCGCCTGGCCAAGCGAACTTGCCGCCTGGCTAAGCCGGTCAAAACCGTTGGCCTGCTCAGACCTTGTCGACGGACGGAACCTGAAATCCGGGTCGATTGAAGTCCTTGAGCAGCGCGTTGGCCGCATCGGCGTGGGCACCGGTGTGGATTTCCTTGTCCGGGTCGAACGTGAGCCATGGGCCCACGGTGTAGTTGGCGCCGTCCTTCACTTTAACGCCGTCGGCCATGACGTCGTGCAGTCTGCCAAAGTGTTCGTAGGCGTCCTTGTTGTCGCCGAATTGCCCCGCCTTTTTGTTGAACGGCACGTTTTGGCCGAGACGGTAGGAGTTGTTGATCAAGTGACCGACCACGCAGCCGTAGTGAGCGTCGTAGACGTTGCCGTTGGCCATGGACGGGTCATTGGCGCGGACAGCCTTGATGAAGCTGCCCCACTCGCCGCCCGGGGTGACCTTGCCATCCGGAACCTTGATGTCATCACCTTTGTCGCTGCCCTTGGCGTAATACTTGTTGCGGATGATCTTGCCGCCGTCCTCGAAGTAGTATTCATTTTCCACTTGGCGTTGGTAGCCGTCGTAGTTGACGTTTCGGACGTTGAAAAAGAGGTACTGCCCGTTGGGGTACTCGGCGATGCCGAACATGGTGTTCGGGGTTTCGCCCTGATCGTTCCACTGGAAGCGGCCTCCGATCGCCATGACGCGGGTCGGGTTGGTCAGCTTGGGATCCATTGCCCAGCGGGCGACGTCGAGCTGGTGTGTGCCCTGGTTGTTGAGGTCGCCGTTGCCGGTTTCCCAAAACCAGTGCCAGTTGTAGTGGACGTAGTTGGCGTGAAAGGTGTCGATCACTGCCGGGCCGCGCCACAAGTTCCAGTCGAGGTTGTTGGGGGAGACGCCGGGGCTCTTGAAGCCGATGCCACCGCGTGGCTTGCAGCAGTAGCCGTAGGAAATCTTGAGTTTGCCGAACTTACCGGCATTGATCATCTCGTGGAGGCCGGCGATCTTGGCGCTGCTGCGGCGCTGGGTGCCGTGCTGGATCACTACTCCGTATTTCTTTTGCGCCTCGACCGCGACGCGGCCCTCGTGGACGTCGTGGCTCATCGGCTTCTCGACGTAGACGTGCTTGCCGCCCTGTGCACCCCAGATGGTCATCAGCGAGTGCCAGTGGTTTGGCGCCGCCACGGTAATGGCATCTACGTCCTTGTCGGCGATCGCGTGGCGAATGTCCGCCGCACCCTTCGGCTTGTACTTGCCTTTGCGGTCTACTTCGTCGATGCGTCGGGCGACGGCCCTTGAGTCAGGATCAACGAGGTAGGCGATCTCGACATTCTTCTGGCCCATGAAGCCGCCGATGTGGCTTCCGCCGCGGCCGTTCAGGCCGGCCACCGCGATGCGAACGCGATCGTTCGCACCGATAATTTTCGCGCGGCCTTTCGTGCCGCTGATCACCGCTGCCGTACCGGCAGCCAGGGACGCTTTCAAAAAGCTCCGTCGAGTCGTGTTAGGATTTTTCATGATGGTATTGCAAAAAACTTTGACCGGCACAGGCCGGCGGTTGGAAAGCGCGCTTTCCTTCATCTGGTCGGGAGAAACTTTTGCATACCGGCCCGGTTTGTCAACCACTCCTCTTGGCCAAGCGCTTGACTAATTTTTACTTTTTATTGAGCAAATGGCGGTCGAACCAGCCGATGAAGGCCTTCAGTTCGCCATTAAGCGGTTTACCCCAGCCGTGTTTTTTGCCCTTGGCTACGAACAGCTCGCTTGGCACGCCGGCTTTTTTCAGCTTGGCCTGAAACACCTCCCCCTGTTGGAACGGCACAATTTTGTCGTCCGTACCGTGGATGATCAACACCGGCGGGTCGTCCGGCGTGATGTGCGTGATGGGGGAGAGGTCGCGGTAAAATTTGAGCTGCTCGCGGCGATCGGTCACACGCTCAAAGCGGGAGGTCTCGGGCGACCATTTGTGAAAATCGAATGTCGCATCGGCCTTCATTCCACGGGAGCGAAAGTGCTCGAGGATCGTGGTGTCCCGTTTTCCAAAATGAACCATGTCGGCGCCAGGGAAGTAGGCAACCGCCGCCTGCACACGCGACGAGACGCGGTCGATTGGCTGCTTGGCATTCGGGTTGGCTCCCTCGGCTGCGGTGGCGAGGTAGAGCGACAACTGCCCGCCGGACGAGCGGCCGGTGACACCCAGTCGGTCGCCATCGATGCCGTAGCGCTTGGCGTGAAAACGAATGTGCCGCACCGCCTTGGGCATGTCCTTAACGATTTCCTCCAGCGCAAACCGGGGCTGGCTCCCGTGCATGACGGCGAAGACGGTGTAGCCCTTGTCCAGCAAAGCGCGAAAGCCGGGGAATTTCGTGATCCGCGGAATGGCGCGCCGGCTGGAATTCATGCCGCCGCTGACGGTCCAGATCACACCGGCCCCGTTTTGTTTGCGAGGGGTGAAGACGTCCATCAACAGGCCGAGGCCGTCCTTGTGACCGTAAACGATGTTCTCTTGCTGGGTGTACTCGGCCGCGCCTGGGTTTGGCACAGCGATTGTGGCCGCGAGTAGAAGCGCCACGAGAGTTGCGGTGGATGAACGGCTCATCATTCCGCTTTCGGCGAGAGGGTTTGGTGCGTCCATTTGCCGTCGAAGCTCAGTTGGTGGACGTCGCCGTTTTCACTCTGGTAAAGGTAGTGACGCGCGCCGGTGTTGGCCTCGGCCCAGCCGATGGGATCGCCCTTGGCCTGTGGTGCACTGGCCAGTTCGCTTGGCTTGGTCATCGCCCACTCTTCGCCTTGCAGCTCGCTCTCGCGGATACCGCCCTCCGTGTCCCGGAATGCAATGTAGTGCCGGTTGTTTTTCGCGTCGCAGAACAGGGTGAACTCACCGTCCAGTTGGTCGGTGGTATGGGCGATGTGATAC
>WTHH01000517.1 GCA_011523195.1 Verrucomicrobiales bacterium | reverse complement strand
TGTTCGTGGACACTAAACAGGCAGGTGCGAATGTGACCGTCAGCGGTCAGGCGTATGCGGTTGCACTGGCCGCAGAACGGCTGGGTCACCGGGGCAATGATTCCAAGTTCCGCCTGGCCATCGCCGAGAGACCAACGGGATGCCGTCTCTGCAGCGTGTTGAGGGGGCAGGGGAGCGACGGAGATTTCGGCCTGAACTCGTTCCAGAATTTCGCTGCCGGGCACAACGTGTTCGCGCAGCCACGCTCGGCCGGAGTCCAACGGCATAAATTCGATCATCCGCATCACGATGTTTTTCTGCAAGGCGAAACGGGCCAGTGCTCCAATCTCGTGATCGTTCAGGCCGCGAATGATGACGGCGTTAACTTTGACCGGAGTCAGGCCAAGCGCCTTGGCCAAGCGGATGGATTCGAGCACATCGTCGAGCCCATCGCGGCCGGTGATTTTTCTGAAGTTTTCGCGGTCAAGTGAATCGAGGCTGAGAGTGATGCGAGAGAGGCCGGCCTCTTTCAAGCGCTTGGCCAAGCGCGGGAAATGGGTGCCGTTGCTCGTCAGGGAAAGGTCATCGATGGTGCCAAGCTCTACGATGGATTTAATCAGCGATTCCACGTTCCTGCGGAGCAACGGTTCGCCGCCAGTGATCCGAACTTTGTTGACGCCAAGCGAGGAGGCAACCCGAATGATACGGGTGATTTCTTCATACTTCAGAATTTGCGCGCGAGGTTTCCACGTGTAACCGAGCTTGGTTTCCTGTTTCGATGGATGTTCGTCAGTCCGCTGCTGACGATAAAAGTTGGCTGCTTCCTCAGTTTCGGGAAGGCAATAGGCACATCGGAAATTGCAGCGGTCAGTGATGCTGACCCGCAAGTCCCGGATGATTCGTTTGTGAGTGTCCTGAAGTACCCCGGACGGCGTCATGGGGTCACACCATCGGGGGGAGTGTTGGTGGAGGTCGGGGCGATCTTGACCGTGCCGTCGCGTCGAATTTCGACGTTCAAGTCGGCGTTGGTCGTAGGCTCCTCCTGCGGCTTCCTGCGGCTCATACTCATGAGCTTGGAGCCGCCTTTTTGACGGGCTCCGCCGTAGAGGCCGCGACGAATCCACTCAAGTTTCCTTGAGGCCATGAGTTCGCCCTGAAGTTTCAAAACCTTTTCGCGAAGGACGGCGATGTCCTGGAACTGTTTCTCGAGTTCGGCCTTCTCGGCGATGAGCTTGTCGCGTTGCTTGAGGAGAAACTCGCGGTCGGCATCACTGGCCTCAAGGCGCCGTTGAATCGCGTCGATTTCCTGATCCTTAGTGACGATCTGGGTGTTCAAATCGCTGATCTGCGTGTCGTAATCCCGGTGCTTGTTTTTGGCAGCGGCCAGGTCGTCATTGAGAGCCTTGATCGTCTCGTCCTTGGCGGCCAACTCTTCTGCTGTTTTCTCGATAAAGGCCTCATGCTCGGCCTTTTGCACGTCGAAATCATCCTTCAGTTTCAACAGGCGATTCTCGGTTTGGGTGATCGTATCCCGGGCCTGAGTGAGATTCGTTGTTAAGTCGGCTTTCTCCTGAGTGAGTGTGGTGTTCTTCTGAGTCAGTGTGTCGATTTTGCCTTTTTGAGTCTCGATAGTCGCCTCGTGTTCCTTGACTTGAGTCTTCGCTTTGGAAAGAAAAACCACCGAGACCGCTCCACCGATGAGCGCCACTACCGCTAAAATGAGTAATCCACCGCCTTTCATAGTAGGGCTATATTGGCTCACTCTGCCCGACATGGCAACCCCAAATTTTATGATTTACTTGTGAAAATACGTCATTCGGCTAGTTATTTTCGGGGCACATTCCGGAAGTTATTCCTCTAATGATTCTCCCGAATGCGACTCTTTTCCCTGACGCGTTACTTCCGCTGCATATTTTGAAGCCTAGATACCGCCGGATTCTATCGGATGTTCTGGACTCATATCACATATTTGGTGTGGCTTTAAGGCAGTACGATGCCGGGATGGAATCCCCGATGCCCATCGTCGGGGTGGGGATGGTGGGGGTGTGTATTGATGCGAAGGACGGCACCCCAAATCTGTTGTTGATGGGCATGGCTTGCGTGGAATGTCTCGGCGCGGAGAAGTATATGACCTATCGTTTGGAGAGAGTCCGGGTGATGGAGTAGTCCGGGCAAGATTCGCCGGAGATCGAGTTGCTGCGCGACCGGGTGATGGATCTAATTGAAAAACGGCTGGAACTTGGGACCAAAGGGCTGTCGCCGGGGACGATTCCCTTTGCGATGTTCAACCAAAAGCAGGCCCTGTCGGATAAGGGCATGGCTGATACCATGTAGGAAGTTTGCGCTGATATGATGAAACTGATCGATAACGCGTCGGGTTTAGCCGACTACACCGCTGCTACGTTTTTGCGGAACCCTTTCGAACGGCAGATCGTGTTGTCATCCATTGATGTGCCAACACGATTGAACCGAGTCGCCGCATTTCTGGCGGCCGAGATTGATTCGAATAGTTGAGCTTGGCAAGCGCTTGGCCAAGCGGATTAAAACTGTACGATGCGGATGGTGCCGATGTCCGGGTCGGCCTCAAGCTCGGCCAGGCACTCAGCGGGGGGGATGCTGTCGATATTCAGCACGGTTAGCGCTTGGCCTCCCTCGAGGTCTCGGCCGAGGCTCATGTTGGCGATGTTGACGCCGTGATTGCCAAGGACCGTCCCGAGGTGTCCCACGATGCCGGGGCGATCCTTGTTGGTCATCATGAACAGGATGCCGTCCGGGACGATTTCCACCGGCTGGCTGTTGAGTCGAACGATGCGCGGGTGTTGGGCGAGGCCGAAAAATGAACCGGCGACAGAGACTTTCTCTTCACCGGCCCAGGCACGAATGTGGAGCCACTCACGGAAGTCCACCTGTTGGGTGGACTTGATTTCCTCAACTACCAACCCGCGTTCCTTGGCCATCGAACGGACGTTAACGAGGTTGACCTCTTCGCCCTCGGCCGCGCCGAGGAAACCCTTGATAATAGATCGGGCGATCGGGTCGCCGGGCAACTCGGTGGCCAGACCGCCGTAGGTAATCGCGAGTCGCTCGGTCCCAACCTGCCCAAGCTTGGCCAACAGAACACCCATTTTTTCGCCGAGGCGTAGGTAGGGCTGTACCTTTGCCGAGGTCTGGGCATCGAGGCTGGGCATATTGATGGAATTCATCAGGCTGCCCTGCAGCAGATAGTCGGAAATGCCCTGTGCAACCTCGAGGCCGACGTTGTCCTGCGCCTCCACCGTGCTGGCGCCAAGGTGGGGAGTTAAAATCAGGTTTGGGCAATCGCGCAGGGGAGAGTTTTTGGCGAGCGGTTCGCTCTCGTAAACATCGAGCGCCGCACCGGCGATTTTGCCATCTTTCAAGGCCTCACAAAGATCGCTCTCGTTGATAATTCCGCCGCGCGCGCAGTTGAGCAGTCGCACGCTTGGCTTCATCGTGGCGAACGTGTCCTTATTGAGCATGCCGCGGGTCTCGTCGGTCATCGGCATGTGCACGGTGATGAAATCCGCCGCAGTGTAAATATCCTCGAGCGAGGCCAACTCCACCTGAAGCGCCTTGGCACGTGACGGGGTGATGTACGGGTCGTAGGCCATTACGCGCATTCCGAACGCCACGGCGCGCCGGGCGACCTCGCCGCCGATGCGCCCCATGCCGAGGACGCCGAGTGTTTTCCCGTAAAGTTCAACCCCCTTGAATTCTTTCCGGTTCCATTCGCCGGTAACCATCGAGCCGTGGGCCTGCGGGATGTTCCGAGCGAGGGCCATCATCATCGAGAAAGTCAGCTCGCAGGTGGCGGTGGTATTTCCACCGGGGGTGTTCATTACAATGACCCCGTTTTGTGTGGCGGCCTCAATGTCGATGTTGTCCACACCGACCCCAGCGCGGCCGACGATGCGCATCTCAGGTGCCGCCTCTAGGATTGTCTTGGTGACCTTGGTCTCGGAGCGAACTGCCATAGCCGAGACATCCTTCATGATCGGCAGCAATTCCTCCTCAGAGTGGCAGCGGTCGAGGACGATGGTTTCCAGACCGTTCTGTTGCTGCAGGTGCTCAATCCCAGTTTGTGAAATGGGGTCGCAGACAAGTACTTTCATTATGTTCGAATTAGTTGGGGCGCTTGGCCAAGCGCGGTCAGCCTTGGCGTGTCTTGATTCGTTCGAGCAGGTCGTTGATCACTTCGGCTTTTGGCTTGGCCCCGAGATCGCCCTTGCCGTGTTCGCGGACCGCCAAGTTGCCAGCTTCCTGTTCCCGTTGGCCAACGAGCAGGATGGTGTGTACTTTTTCGGTCTCAGCCCGGCGAATGCGGGCACCGATCTTGTCCGAGGTCGTGTCCAGGCTGACGCGAACCTCGCGCTTTCGAAGCTCGCTGACTACCTCCCTTGCGTATTCGACCTGATCGTCGCCGAACGGGAGGAGTCGCACCTGATCCGGTGCCAGCCAAAGCGGAAAGTTGCCGGCATAATGCTCGATTAAAAATCCGATGAACCGCTCGTGCGTGCCAAGCGGGGCGCGGTGGATGCACAACGGAATCTCCTGCGTGTTCTCGCGGGTTTTGAATTCGAGGCCGAAGCGCTTGGGTACGGCGAAGTCCACCTGATTGGTGGCGATGGTGAATTCACGACCGGAGATGCTGTAAACCTGCACGTCGATCTTCGGTCCGTAAAACGCGGCCTCGTCCGGCACTTCCTCAAAATCGACACCCGACTCCACGAGGACGTCGCGCACCATGTTTTCGGTTTGCTTCCACAACTCCGCCTCGTCGACGTACTTGTCGCCCAGTCGCTCTGGGCTGTGGGTGCTGAAGCGCATACTGTATTTTTCGAAACCGAAAATCTTGAAGTACTTCAGGTACATCTCATTGACGGCGCGAAATTCATCGGCGAACTGCTCCGGGGTGCAGTAAATGTGTGCGTCGTTCATCTGCATCGAGCGTACGCGCATTAGGCCCATCAATTCGCCGGAGCGCTCGTATCGGTAACAGGTTCCGTATTCGGCCAACCGTAACGGCAGCTCGCGGTAGCTGCGTGGCACGGCCGAGAAAATCTTGTGGTGATGCGGGCAGTTCATCGCCTTGAGATAAATCCGGTCGGTCGGCTTGTCGGGATCATCGTCCTTCACCTCCATTGGCGGAAACATGCTCTCGGCGTAGTAGGGGAGGTGCCCCGATGTTTTGTACATGTTTTCGCGGGCGAGATGTGGCGTGCGCACGCGCTCGTAGCCGGCGTCAAATTCCGTCTCCTTGGCCAGTTTTTCCAGTTCCTCGATAAGCACCGTGCCCTTGGGCAGCCAGAGTGGCAGGCCGGGGCCGACATCGTCGTCGAACGCGAAGAGCTGCATCTCGCGGCCAATCTTGCGGTGGTCACGCTTGCGCGCCTCCTCCTGAGCCTCGAGCCAATCGTTGAGTTGTGTCTTATTCTTGAACGCTGTGCCGTAGATGCGTTGCAGTTGCGGGTTCTTTTCGTTACCGCGATAGTAGGCGGCGGCAACTCGCAGCAGCTTGAATGCCTTAATGTTGCCGGTGCGCATGACATGCGGGCCGGCGCACAGGTCGACGAACTCACCGTTTTGGTAAAACGAAATCTCCTCGCCCTCGGGGATGTCGTCGACGCGCTCGACCTTGAAATTTTGCCCGCGCTCGGCGTAGTAGGCCTTGGCCTCCTCGCGTGTTTTCGTGCTGCGCTCGAATGTCTGGTTTTCCTTAGTCACTTTTTTCATCTCGGCCTCGATGGTCTCGAAGTCCTCGGGTGAAAAACGGTGCTCAAGGTCGAAGTCGTAATAGAATCCCTCCACAGTGGGCGGACCGATGTCGAGCCTGGCATCGGGCCAAAGGCGAAGCACGGCGGTGGCGAGCACGTGGGCGCAGGAGTGCCGCAGCCGCTCGAGGTCGCTCATTTGGTTGCGTTCCTCTAGGGTCTTGCGCTGAACGTCGTGTTTTGCGGATTCCATTTTGGCTGTGTCCGCTTGGCCAAGCGCTTGGCCAAGCGCTTGAAAAGGAATTAGCTCTTCGGGCGAAGGATGATCGCCTTGTCGTGGGTGCCGTCGACCTCGACGCTGTGCGTCTCAATGTCGGGATCGTCCTTGAGCGTGTTGTGGATGATACGACGATCGTAGGAGTTCATCGGCTCCAGTTCGACTATGTCGCCCCAGCGACGAACCTGATCTGCGGCCTTGATCGCCTTGTCGACGAGTTTATCTTGCTCGCTGAATCGATACCCAGCCACATCGACTAACACCTTATCCGCGTTTTCGTCCTGTTGAAACAGGATGCGGTTTAGGATGTACTGCAGGTCGTAGAGCGTCTGGCCCTTACGACCGATCAGTCGACCGGAATCCTCCGGTGCCTGGATGTCGAGTACTTTGCTTCCGTCCTTGTCCTTCTCCTCAACGGTAATCTCGAAACCGAGATTATTCAGGATGGACTCGAGGAGTGCCTTGGGGTCTTGAGTGGATTCGCTCATGATATGATGGGAAATTATTTTTTACGTTTGTTTTTCGGCTTGGCCTTGATCGGCTTGGCCAAGGCTGCGTTGGCGGTGTTCGCATCCGGAACGTCTACAACGATGTTCCGGGTGAGTTTGGTCTGCAGAATGCTCAACATGTTTTGCACTGTCCAGTAAAGGG
>WTHH01000546.1:4413-6703 GCA_011523195.1 Verrucomicrobiales bacterium | reverse complement strand
GATTATGACACAGCTGGTGACGACGATGGCGACAACGACTATGCCGTCACAGTAACCATCGACGATGGAACTAACACTGGAAGCGCGGTCAGTTACACAGTATCGGTAACCGACGTCGCACCTGTTCTAACAGATGACGACACCGGCTCAGTCAGCGAGACTGCCTCCAACGGGGCGACAATCGTTGATCTAGACAACACTGGAGACGCTACAGGACTATCATGGTCGATTACTGCAGGTGACACTGATGGAGACTCGGACGGTAACGCCCCATTCGCCATCAGCTCCGCCGGTGTAATTTCCGTAAATGACGCAGATGACCTTGATTTCGAGACTACACCATCCTACAGTCTTACCGTACGCGTTACAGACGGCAACACAAACTCTGACGAAACAATCACAATAACTGTTACAGACGTTGCAGTTACAGTAACTGACACCGCATTCAGTGTCGCTGAAGATGCAACGGTAGGAAATACTGTTCTAGCGACTATGGCTGCTACTGGTGATACAGTTACAACATGGGCAATAGACAGTGGCAACACTGGCTCGGTATTCGCAATAGGGTCTAGCTCTGGTGAAATTACATTAGCTGCAGCTTTAGATTATGAGACACTAACGACTTACGACTTAGTAATTTCAGCAACTGATGGGACTGCATCAGACACAGAAACCATTACTGTAACTATTACAGACGCTAACGATCAGACACCGACTTATACGGCAGGTACAACAACCTTCTCAATCGATGAAGGAACATCAGCAAACATAGACAGCTTTACTATCACAGACACAGATACCGTGGGTTCTCTAACTTGTACAGAGAGTGGTAATGATGCAGATGACTTTGCATGCGACATAAGTGGTTCCACACTAACCGTATCGTGGTCAGCGACACCTGACGCCGACAATGCTGCCGACAGTGACACAGATAATGTGTATTCATACACGATTACTGTAGGAGATGGAGTAAACAGTGCATCTTCCACAACATACACAATTACTGTGAATGATCTGAACGATCAGACTCCGACTTACGCTTCTAGTGACACAACACCATCAATTACTGAAGGAAATAC
This sequence comes from Verrucomicrobiales bacterium, assembly GCA_011523195.1. Taxonomy (GTDB): domain Bacteria; phylum Verrucomicrobiota; class Verrucomicrobiia; order Limisphaerales; family UBA1096; genus UBA1096. Next base: position 5,624 of record WTHH01000546.1, on the reverse strand, counting down.
TCCAGTCGAGACTCTAACAGTTACAGACACAGACTCTGGTGATTCGAACAGTTGTACTCTAGGTGGAGACGATGCATCAGACTTCACTTGCACTGTTAGCGGCGATACAATTTCACTTGCATTTGCAAGCGCACCAGATTATGAAACGCCGGGCGATACAGACTCCAACAACGTTTACGCCGTAACTCTAACAGTAGACGATGGAACAAACACAGGCTCTACTATTTCTTATACAGTTACAGTAATCGATTCAGTTGACATAATCATTCCAAACGGCCAGACTGGTTCAGTCGCAGAAGATGCAGCGGTTGGAGCAACTGTAATGACAGTCTCAATCACAGAGGCTACACCAGACACAGTGATGATTACAGCAGGTAATGGAGATGGTATTTTCGCAGTAAACTCTGCTGGTGTGATTACTATTGATTCTACAACCAACCTTGATTACGAAACTACTGCGAGTTACACATTGACACTAATTGCATACGATTCTACCAGTTCGGATGTGTCTGATGTAACAATCACAATTACAGATGCTAACGATGCACCAAGCGCGGGTTCAGATCAGACCGGCGCTGTAACTGAAGATGATTCCACAAGCACAGCAACAGGAACAGTATCTGGAACTGATGAAGATTCTGGAGATACTCTCAGCTACTCAGGTGATGCAACAGGAACATATGGTTCGATTGCACTAAGTGGCGCTACCTGGACATACACTCTAGACAACAGCGATGCTGACACAACTGCTCTAGACGCAGGTGATTCAGTAACCGATGCTTTCACTATAACTGTGTCCGATGGAGAGGACCAAGATACAATGACAGTCACAATAACCATCACTGGTGCAGATGACGATGTCAGTGCAGGAGCAGATCAGACCGGTGCTGTAACTGAGGATGCTTCCACAAGCACAGCAACTGGTACGATGGATGCAAGCGATGCAGATGCTGACGCTTCGCTATCCTACAGTGGTGATGCAACCGGAACATACGGTTCGATTGCAATCGACAGCTCTGGTGCATGGACATACACACTGGACAACAGCGATGCTGACACAACTGCACTAGACGCAGGCGACTCAGTAACTGATACATTCACTCTAACAGTAACAGACAGCGCTTCGAGCGAGACTGATACAATGGAGGTCGAAATCACCATCACTGGTGCAGATGACGATGTCAGTGCAGGAGCAGATCAGACCGGTGCTG
>WTHH01000546.1:0-4313 GCA_011523195.1 Verrucomicrobiales bacterium | reverse complement strand
ACAGCGCTTCGAGCGAGACTGATACAATGGAGGTCGAAATCACCATCACTGGTGCTAATGATGCTCCAGATGCAGGTAGCGATGGAACAGGTTCAGTTACGGAAGATGCAAGCACCTCCACAGCTACAGGATCAATTTCACCAACTGATGATGATGACGCTGCTTCGTTTACATACACGGGAGACTCAACCGGAACATACGGTTCGATTGCAGTAGACAGTTCAGGTACATGGACATACACATTGGACAACTCAGATGCTGATACAAACGCCCTAGGGCATGACGCATCAGTTACTGATGCATTCACTATGACAGTATCTGATGGAACAGCATCCGATACAATGACAGTCACAATAACCATCTCTGGTGCTAACGATGCTCCAACAGTCGCCAACGCACTGACTGATGCTAGCACAGACGAAGATGCATCCTACAGCCTGGACGTCTCTAACACGTGTACAGACGCCGACTCGGGTGACGCACTAACATACACAATGAGTGGAGCACCTGACACGCTATCGATCAGTTCCGGAACAATCTCCGGTACTCCCCTGAACGCAGATGTCGGACCTCACACAATCACAGTAACTTGTACTGATGATGGGGCAACACCTGGTGTTGCAGCATCTGACTCCTACGTACTAACTGTGGTCAACACCGACGACGCAACCACTGGAACTGTGACAATCACAGGCGATGCATACGATGGCGAGGTACTGACTGCCGATACAAGCGGACTAGCCGACGACGACGGAGTTGGAACCTTCACCTACCAGTGGGCTGACGAAGACGGCGACATTACCGGCGCTACAAGCAGCACCTACACCGTACCGTCTTGCGATGGCCTTGGTGACTGTACATCTGTACTAGGTAAGACCTACACAGTAACAGTCGTTCACACTGACGCTACAAGCGTTGCACAAACAATGGACGCTTCAGCTGCTACTTCAGCAATCACCCTCAATCCAGATGGTGACCTTGATGGAGACGGCCTACTGAACAGCGCTGACACTGATGATGACGGTGACGGGTGGATCGATTCCTCCGATACCTTCCCAGCAAATGTCAACGAGTGGGTTGATACAGACAGCGATGGAATTGGTAACAACGCAGATACCGATGATGACGGTGACGGCGTTGCAGATTCTGACGATGACTTCCCACTAGACAGTAGTGAACAATACGACGCTGATGGCGACGGATGGGGACACAATGCTGACGCTGATGACGATGGTGACGGAATCGAAGACACCGTTGACGACGACGATGATGGTGACGGAGACCCAGATGCTACAGATCAGTTCCCGAACAACCCATCAGAGTGGGATGACACCGATAGCGATGGAATTGGTAACAATGCAGATACCGACGATGACGGCGATGGCGTATTGGATGCTGACGACGCATTCCCGCTAGATTCCGCTGAGACTCTAGATACCGATGGCGATGGAACCGGTAACAATGCTGACACAGATGATGACGGCGACGGATACTCCGACGCTGACGAAACCACCAACTGTGGTGAAGATACAGATCCATTAGACGCAACCGACACACCAACTGACACAGATGGCGACCTAAGTTGTGATACTCTAGATCTGGATGATGACGGTGATGGAGTCGTCGATACGAGTGACGCGTTCCCGCTAGACTCATCCGAGACATCTGATTACGACGGTGACGGAACTGGTGACAATGCTGACACTGATGACGACAACGACAACGTTCTCGACACAGATGATGCATTCCCGAACGATGTCGATGCATGGACTGACACTGATGGTGACGGTCTAGCAGACGACTTCCCTAACCTAGCCGCTGGCACAACTACTAGCCCAGCAGGAACCAACATCGACTCAGATGACGACGGTGATGGCGTCTTGGATACAGATGAGAACACTGGCTGTGAACTAATTGCCGACTGTGACGGCGATGGTGACAATGACGGTGACGATCAGTTCCCATTGAACCCAGCTGAGTGGGATGACAGTGATGGAGACGCTCCAGCAGGTTCTGATGGAACCGGCTACGGTGACAACAGTGATGCATTCCCTACTGATGAGTGCGCTAACGTTGATACCGACGGAGACGGATTCCCTGACACTCTAGTCGCTGACTGTGATACTTCTCTAGTAGAAGACGTGGACGATGATGGCGATGGCGTACTAGATATCTACGACGACTTCGACACAGACGCAACAGAAACTACTGACACAGATGCTGATGGAATCGGTAACAATGCCGACACTGACGATGACGCTGACGGTTGGGAGGATGCCGATGACTGGGCACCACTTGACGAAGACGAGTGGCTGGACACCGATCTAGACGGCATTGGAGACAACTCTGATGCAGACGACGATGGAGACGGTATCCCAGACGGTGATGACACCTACCCACGTGACTATGACAACGATGGATGGGATGATTCCTGGGAAGATGCCTGTGGAACAGACTCCACTGATGACACATCCATACCAGTCGACACAGATGGGGACAGTTCCGGAAACTCAGGTTCCGTTGACTCAACCACTAATGCTCCTACAGGCAGCAACATGTGCGACACACTAGATACCGACGATGACAATGATGGGTACCTAGACGTCGATGATGCTTTCACTACAGATGCTGAAGTTTGGACCGATACCGATGGAGACGGATTAGCCGACTTCATTGACCCGGACTCTGCAATTGTTACTAATGTCGAAACATCTCTTTGTAGCATGGGTGGACAATACACATCCTTCTCGTCCCTAAGTTGTACGTTTACTCTGCCAGCGGGCGAGACTCTTGACATTGAATTGACAACTTACAGCTGGGCTTCCGAAGCAGGTTTGACTCTAGATACACCAAGTGCTTCCGGAATAAACCTAGAGACAACAGGATACACTTCCTTCTCTAACTATGGAACATATACCTGGAGTTACACAGAAGCTGGATCCTACACTCTAACCGTTACAGATAGCTGGGGTGATGGAGGACAGTTGGCTACCGCCAGTTACACATCATCTCAATCAGTTCTGCCAAGCGTCACCGACGCTGGAACAGTCATTGACACTGATGATGATAATGATGGATTCTCCGATCTAGAGGAAGGAGACTCATATGATACAGCTACAACTGCTCTTTGTGATGATGGAAGTGCATACGCATCCTCCAGCGATTCTCTAGATGCAAGTAGCACACCTGCTGACATGGACGGCGATCTAATTTGTGACGCTCTTGACACTGAGAGAGATGGTGATGGATATGACAACGATGACGACGCTTTCCCAGATGATGTTAATGAGTGGGTAGATACCGATGGCGACGGAACCGGTAACAATGCTGACACAGATGATGACGGCGATGGAACTGCTGACGTCGACGACGTATGGAGCCTACTAGCGTGCGCATCGGATGACTTCGATGGCGACGGAATGGCCGACAACGTCGATCAGTCGTTGTGCGACATAGGATACACTGGACGCATATCATACACATTCGGAGTGCAATCCGGTTCAGTTAACTACGATGCTATCGGAACAGCCGATGGAGACGAAATCGGAATTTCCAACAGCTGTTGCAGACCAGCTCCGGCTGAATACGGATCCTACTACTACACTGTAGAAGACACTGATGGAACATACAACTTGGACTTCGATTACATCACTGCGGCATCTGCCTCGGTTGCAATAGCTATTGAGTCCACTTCCTGGGAGACGACTCCAATACAGGACTACATCATGGTGGCTTTCATTGGTGAATACTCCACTGTTGTGCTCTATGACAGCAGAGTAGACGTCACATCAGGAGATTTGGATGATTCAGGCTTAGAAGACACTTGGACTATAATCAGCGGCGATATTAGCGCTGCTGGATATGGATATCTAACTGTTGAGATGGTCTCTAACAGTGCTAGTGAAGAATTCGGCATTGACGAAGTAATCTTCACAGATGCGAATGGAGATGTATTGTCTCAGCAAGGATTCGAGAACAATGCTGGTGCTTACACTGCATTTGGACCGATGTTCTACGGTGGTGTAAATACAGACCATCCAAACTACGTAGTATCCAGCACTGGAGTTCCTAAGTATCTCTGTTCAGCAGGAAGCGTAGAAATCGACATTGACCTAATCAATGACGGATCAAACGACTGTTTGGATGGCGCTGATGAATCAGTATCGAACTGGTACATTGACACAACTCTAGAAAACACACCAACAGCGACTGTTAGCTGGGGTGGAGACGGAGTCAGACTCGATTCCGATGACGACAACGACGGATACCTTGACTGGATTGATGTCTTCCCATACGACGGAAGTGAGTGGGTC
>WTHH01000564.1 GCA_011523195.1 Verrucomicrobiales bacterium | reverse complement strand
CACATACTCAGGCAGCACGAGAGCGAGCAAGCCTTCAAGAGCTTGCTGTTGAAGCGTCATCATTGTCTGCTCAGGCTCTGGCGAAGGCGGCGGCGGCGAAGGCGGCGGCGTGTCCAGAATTGCCTCCTCAAAAGGCTCGAACATCTTGCATCCGTTGGTACGTGTATCATAAATACATCAGTTTATTTTTTACACAAAAAAAACAGGGAGAGGCTGCATACGGAGTTAGCCAAACCCTGTTACCCCTCAACAAGGAAGGGCTTGGACAGATGCTTAAGCTTGATTAGTTTCGAGTCAACTCTGTTTTAACTAAATTTTCATTCTTTTAAGAATCTGAACTCGTATTCAATCAATCGCATAGCCAAGCTTCTTGCCGGGATGAGATTACAATTTCTAATTCAAATAGCACTCTCCATAGGTGCCCTTAGTACTGTTATCGACAACGCCCGAGCACAGGAGGTATCAACCTCCATTTGGGAAGCGGCCGCCTCTGGAGACATCCCTCGGCTAAAAAAACTTGTTGAAATAGACGGTATCTCTGTCGATGCAGGAGATGATTTTGGAAATACTCCACTCCATTACGCTTCATGGAATGGTAAAGTCGAAGCGATTAAATGGCTTATTGATCAGGGTACTGAAGTTAACAAATATAATTATAGTAATTGGTCTCCATTGCATTGGGGAACGCGCAATGGTCAATTATCAGCAATCGATCTACTAATCGAGAATAATGCCGAAGTAGATGCCCCCGGGCACCTAGATCAAACTGCTCTACACCTAGCTGTAAAATATGAATATAGAGAAATTATTAGTCGCCTTTTAAAAGCAAATGCAAATCCGAATACAGAGGATTCTCTGGGGCAGACACCAATACATTTAGCTGCATTGGATGGTTTTACCTCCATTGTATTAGAACTATTGGATAACGGGGGCAACATTGATTCTAAATCTGAATGGGGTGCAACGCCATTAAGCGCAGCTGCAGCCCGCGGACGAACATCCACAGTAAACGCGCTGCTTTTACGAGGAGCGCAGGTCGACCCAAAAACTAGTGCTGGGTGGACGCCATTGTTCTCTTCAGTAGTTGGTAAGTTTTCTGAATCAGCTAAATTACTGCGTGAAAATGGCGCCAATATTCACATTAAAACAAAGACTAATAATACTCTTCTGCATGCAGCAGCATCCAGCGGAATGGATGACTTAGTGAAGCTATTACTCGAAGCAGGACTTGAAATAAATACTGAGGATTCAGGAGGGCAAACACCTCTCGATCAAGCAACAGCAAACAAATGGAAAAAGACAATTGAATTACTAAAACTTAATGGAGGTACATTCGGCTCTAAAAAAACCTTACACCAAGCAGCATTGCTAGGAGAGTTAGAAGAAGTAAAGCGACTTATTTCTAATGGAGCCGCAATCTCTCAGTATGACGACTGGCATTTGCCACCTCGCAATTGGACTCCACTTCACTATGCCGCCGCTGGTGGCAACCTATCTGTTATTGTCTACCTCATTCAATCAGGCGCCGATGTACTGGCAACCGATCATTCAAATTGGACTCCAATGATTATAGCTCTAGCAAACCAAAATATTGAAGCTGCTAACCTTCTGAAAAGATGGCAGTCACTTGGAATTTCGAATATTGGCTCAAGAGCAGTTCTTGTTTACAGCGGAAAGATGAGCTTTGACGTATTCGGGCTTTCAGGTAGCAGGTGTTTAATTGAAACATCAACTGACCTGAAGAAATGGTCCCCCTTAAGCTGGATAAGTTTAGTAAACGGTAAAGCCCGATTCAATGACCCTCGAAAAATTCTACTCCCTCGCTGCTTCTATCGAGCGAAGGTCTTGGAGTAATCGGCAGATTCCTATTATTCGCCCATGCTCGCTAGCTGCTCATTAACAGCATAACAAGTGCAAATTGGAGGAAAAAAATCTGCAAGTCCTTAAAAATGCCATCACTCATTGCGCATAGCCAAGAGCTTGACTGTTCAGGGGCGGCGGACGGCGAGGTGGAAGGCGACTGCGGAGGCGATGAGCAGTGCGGTCTCTGCGCCGAGAGTCAACCAGGCGGAGGCGACGTTGCCGTATTTGGGTAGCAACACAAAATAGAGTGCGCCGGAGACCACGCAGCACGGTAGACAGCAGAGCACCGGCAGTTTGTCACGATGCTCCGCCCAAAGGCCCCACGTGAACATCGCCGTGCCCACCGCAAAAAACTTACCCAGCACAAGCCAGGGCAACAGCCCCGCGGCACTCGCAAACGCCTCGCCAAAAAGCAGAGGGTACAACCAATCCGTGCTCGCCCACAGCACAACGAAGGCAACCAATCCCACCGCGCTAGCCCCGCCGGCGATCAACAAAACACAGCGCCGAAACATCGCCAAGTTTGCCTTGTGCCAAACCATTAGGCGCGGTGCCATGAGTATCCCGAAATAGTGCAGAAACATTTGGAGTGCTAGCACGAGGTATTGCGCCGAGCCAAATAGTCCGCCTGACTCTTTGCCGATAATGAAAAACGTCATCACCTGTGCCATGTTGGCCAACAGGTAGTAGCCGAGGTTGAACAGCCAGATAAGCCACGCCTCGCGTAATAGTTTCCCCGCGCCGGCCAAGCGTGCCGGGCTAAGACAGCGGAAGCCAAGCTCACGGGACAACCGCCACCAAACCGTGCCGACCACCAGGGCGTTGGCCACCAGCAGCACGTAAAGGTCGCTGCCGACGGCCTGTCCGCTTTTGAAAAACAGGATGAACCACAGGCTGGCCATCACGGAGGAAACCAGTTGAAAACGTGAGGCCCGCGGCATTTGTTCCGTCGCCTGAAACAGCCAACTGTAGTCCATGCAACAGACGAGCAGGAACAGCGCGCCGACCAGCCACGCCCATTTTTCCCCGCCCCCAATGTCGCTCAACAACACGGCGACCGCCCACAACACCGCCGCCAACAGGCCAAGCGCAAAACGGAAAGTGAAGATCGCCGGGGCGATCTCGCCAGCCTTGGCCAAGCCCTTGGCCACGTGCCGTACCGCAACGGCGTCCAGCCCAAACGCGAGACACAACTGCAGCGTCATCGCCAGCGTGATAATCGTGCGGGACACTCCGACGTTGTCCGGGCCAAGGCATCGCGTGGCATAAACCATGCCCACGACCTGAAACAGTTTGCCCAGTACCTGCCACAGCATCGTGCCGGAGAAGTCCCGGAACAGCTTGGCCTGAAACAGACCCCCGTCCGACTCGCCCCGACTGGTTTGCGTGTCGGTCAAAACTGGTGCGAAAAGGCGAACTGCACGATCCCCCAGTCGCGAGCACGGTAAAGATTTTGGAACGGCTCCGTGTACGGGCCAAGCGCACCGTAGCGGGTGAAGTAGGGACCACCGGAGAGTTTCAGCGCGGTGTGTTCGCCCTGCCAACGGACCGAAATCCCGACGTGCCACGTCTCGAGTTCCGGCGCCGCGCTGGACAGGAGCAGCGAGTCGTCAATCTCACCAGTGTCCTCGTACCAGCGACCGGTCAGACCGAAAAACCAACGGCCGTCGATGTCAGTCTCGAGCGTTTCCTCGACGAACTACGCCTCGAACCGTGGGGCTTCCTCGGCGTAGCCAACTGTCGATCGCAGCACCCAGTTCTCGGCCAGGGCCCAGTTGAGCGAAGCCTGCCCTCCGTAACGCATTTCGCGTCCGGTCGTGTCCGTCACAAGGCCAATCACCTGGCTGCGAAGTGTCGGCGTCATGATATTTTCCAGCGTCACGCTGACGGTGTGCGTGTCCAGTTCACTGCGACCGCGGGCGAGCGGGAGAAACGGTTTTTTCTCGTAGCCGGATGCGATGGTGTCGGTCTGCCACGCGTAATCAACTTGGGCAAACGCCGTGGTCGGGGCATACTCCCAGCGCAGGCCGGCACCGATGTTGGCGCCGCGCGGTTTGGCCTCCTTGTAGCCGGCCGGATATTCCTGCCGGTAAAACTCGTTGAGCCACAACGAGCGATAGTCCTGAAAACCATCGTAGCCCCCGAAAGAGCCGTTCATCGTCAGCGCCGGAGTGAGCGTGTGACGTACCGACTCCTGCAGCGTGTGACGCACCTCGGTGACGTTCGCCGGATTGCGCCAAAAAACGAACGCCTCCTCGGCAGGATTGTAGTCCACCTCCAGCGTGCTGAAGCTGTACGAGGTGCGGAACTCCGTTTTTCCGAGCGTGTAAACATGCGTGGCTGTCGTGTCGGTCAGCAGGATGTCGTTTGACCACAATCCATCCGAGACGATCTCCACCGCGTGTGTCGTCGGCAACGAAACAGCCGGCACATCGGCAGGCGATCGTCCGGCAGCCGCGCCCACGGAATCGATGACGGTGCGAATCTTTTCAACGCCCTCGTAGCCGGCATGGGCGTAGAGCACGTTCCATTGACTTGACTCCTTCGCGAGGACGATCACGTAAGGAATCCCCCGCCCACCCAGCGCCTTGTACACCCTGCAACCGACGTCATACAAAACGAGGCTCGCGCCGGTTTGCATGATGTACTGTCGCGTCCGGGCTGTCCTGCCCTGTTCGATGTTCAGCGAGAGTACCTGCACCGGCTTGCCAGCCGGATTGCCGTTTTTTCCGGCGTAAAACCGCTGCACGTGCTCCTCGAGTTCCGTGGAGACTTTGCGGCACGGCACACACCAGTAGGCGAAGAAGTCCAACACCACGACAGCGTCGTAGAACTGGTCGAGCGAAACTGTTTCTTCGCTCTCAAATTTCTTCAGCGTGAAAGGCGGAATAGACGCCGGTGCCTGAGCCAACACCGAATTCATCCCAACGAAGATTGCTGCAAAGAATACTAGCCTGAATACAGCCAAGCGCATGGTTATTTGCAGGAGGTGCAACCGGCTGCCTGTCCCCCACCCGACGTGGCCGAGCCAGGTTCGATCTGTGCGATTAACCGGTTCTGATAGACAAACACGCCACTCTGCGAAAACAGCATGTTCGGTTTTGAGACCAGGCGCTGATCGGAAATCGACACCTGCCCCACGCTACCGCATCCCACCGAGCCGACCAATACCGCAAAAAGGAAAACCTTCTTCATCAACGCGCGTCAGCCTATCAAACCGAACAGTTCTCCCAAACTGTTTTTCGCGCTTGGCCAAGCGCGACTGTTACCCGGCGGAGGTGAATCGAGGATCGAAAACCGGATCGGTTGATACAGCGCGGAGGCGGCGGACAAATTCCGCGATGCCCTGTTTCTCTGGTTCGCCCAAATCAAAACGAATGTGTTCGCGGAGATAGGCGCTGCGCAACTCGACGTCGAACTCATTGTGGTTGGCGATGATCTCGTCGAGGTGCGCCTGGCCATCGCGCTTGATCCGCAACAGCTTTTGGCCAAGCGCAGGATCGCTGCAGTCGCGACGAATCGCCCACACCGCAAAAACAAACGGCAGGCCGGTCACGTCCTGCCACGCCTGACCAAGATCGAGGATTTTATGCTCATGAGGCTGCCTCAAAAACTCGATGCCAGGATTACCGATCAGCAGTACGGCATCCTGCCCCGCCGCCCGAGCATAGTCCCCGAACGGCTCAAGCCGCGGCGACAAGCCGTGATGCGCAAGGATAACCTTTAGCAGGTTCACACTGCATAGCGAGGCGGTGTCACAATGAATGACTTCCGTATCGGTGAGCGGTTTTTTGTGCGCGATAAAAACACTCTTCACCGGGCCGTCGCTGGCCACTGCCACGCCGTCGAGTATGTCATACAGGTCATGGTGCAGCACTTCGGTAAGACTGACCAAGCCGGCGTCGAACTCACCGGCTCGCAGCCGCTTGGCCAACTGGCTGGGCAGCAGGAACTCGGTTTCGCTTTCCATCCCGTACGTGAGCGGAGCCGAGTTTAGGTACGGCACCGAGCCGATGCGCTTGGCCAAGCGCCTGGTTTCCGAGGCGTCCATGTCAGACCGTGGCCAGCCCCTCCTCCTGCCATTCGCGGATCGGCCGATAGAATGTATCACGCTGCACCGGCACCCGGCCCGCCTCGCGAATCGCCCGAATCATTTCCGTCTCGGTCTGCAACTGCGGACTGCCGGCACCGGCCATGTGAAAAATCTTTTCCTCAATAATTGTGCCATGCACGTCGTCCGCACCGTAGTTGAGCGCCACCTGCGCGAGGTTTATCCCCAAACCGACCCAGTACGCAGTAATGTGATCAAAGTTATCCAAGTACAACCTCGCCACCGCCAGCGTGCGGAGGGAATCAAAACCAGTGGGCGGATGCTTGACAGGAATCTCATTATTCTCCGGCTGGTACGGCAGCGGGATGAAGCCGGTGAAGCCTCCGGTCTCATCCTGCAATTCGCGCAACTGCCGCATGTGATCCACCCGATCGGCCATCGTCTCGAGATGGCCGAACAACATCGTACAGGTGCTGTGCCCCCCCAGCCGATGCCAGGTGCGGTGGACATTAAGATATTCCTCGGCGGTCTCCTTGCCCCGGGCGATCCGGTCGCGCACCTCCTGTTGAAAAATCTCCGCCCCACCGCCGGTCAACGAATCCAACCCAAGCGACTTGAGTTCCTCCAGCACTTCGGCCACCGATTTTTTCGTAAGCCAGGCGAGGTGCATGATCTCGATCGCGGTGAAGCACTTGAGCTGCAGCCGTTCATCTACTGCCTTCAGTTCGCGAACCATGTCGGTGTAGTAGCTGTAAGGCAAAGACGGATGCAGACCGCCGACGATGTGCAGTTCGGTGATCCCGATGGAGA
>WTHH01000444.1 GCA_011523195.1 Verrucomicrobiales bacterium | reverse complement strand
TAATCACTCCATTCAAAGCGAGGGCGGCGTGATCGATGAGGAGTACCGGGTTGAGACGGTGGTGGACCGCGTGGAGACGACCTCGGCGGTTTTCCTCGGGTTGACGTTCGGTTGCGCGCGCTGCCACGACCATAAGTACGACCCGATTTCGCAGAAGGAGTTTTACGAGTTTTACTCGCTGTTCAACAACGTGCCGGAGACGGCGCACGTCGGCAACGCCGACAAGTTGGCCGACCGACCATTCCTCAAGGCACCGACCACGCTGCAGCGGGAGTTGATGGCTGTGCTGAGTGAGCAGGAGACGAAGCTCAAGGCGACCGCCGATGCCGAGGCCAAGTCAGTTGAACTGACGGAGTGGATCTGGATCGACGACGCTCTGCCGGAGGGTGTTGTTCCGCTGGGGAACGGCGGTGGGGGAACCGGCTTCCAGTTTGTCAGTGGGCCGGATCATCCGGTTTTCAGTGGTAAAAAATCGCACCGCCGAAGCAGCGAGGGCCTCGGGCAGCACCTTGTCCAAAACGCCAAGTCACCCCTTCGCGTTGACGACAACACGCGGCTTTTCACCTACGTTTTTTTGGATCCGAAAAATCCGCCGAAGCAGATCATGCTGCAGTGGAACGACGGCAAAAGCTGGGATCACAGGGTCTACTGGGGTGAGGAGAAAATCGGCTGGGGCAAGGAAGGCACGGCCAGTCGCCGCAATCTTGGGCCGCTGCCCAAGGCGGGCGAATGGGTGAGGCTGGAGGTCTCGGCGCAGTCGGTGGGTCTCGGTGCCGGCACGCAGATCACCGGTTGGGCGTTCACGCAATTTGACGGCACGGTGTACTGGGACAAGGCTGGTTTGGTCGCCCGCAAAAAGACCGAAGCCGAAAAACAGCTCGACGTCGTGCGCGGCCGCTTGGCCAAGCTCGAGGCCGAGGTGCCAACCACGATGGTAATGGGCGAAAAATCTCCACCGCGAAAGACGTTTGTGCTCAACCGGGGCCAGTACGATCAGCCAAGCGAGGTCGAGGTGGACGCCGGGCTGCCTGCCGCGCTTGGCCAATGGCCAGACAATCTCTCTCGGGATCGCCTTGGCTTGGCCAAGTGGATGACGAGTGGCGCGAACCCGCTGACGTCGCGCGTCACCGTGAACCGGCTTTGGCAGATGCACTTCGGCACCGGCATCGTGAAGTCGGTGGAGGATTTTGGCGCACAGGGCGAGTGGCCGACACACCCCGAGTTGCTCGACTGGCTGGCCACGGAGTTCGTTCGCATCGGCTGGAACCTGAAGGCCATGCACAAGCAGATCGTTATGTCGGCCACGTACCGGCAGTCGTCGCGTGTCACGCCGGCACTGCTCGAGGCGGATCCGGCAAACCGACTGTATGCACGTGGACCGCGTTTTCGTTTGCCGGCGGAAATGATCCGTGACCACGCCCTGTCGGCCAGCGGTCTGCTGGTCAGCCGGATCGGGGGCGAGAGCGTCAAGCCGTACCAGCCGCCGGGGCTTTGGGGGGAGGTGGTATTTTCCAATGTGCCGCGATTTCAGCAGGACCACGGAGCAAAGCTGTATCGACGTAGCATGTACACCTACTGGAAACGCTCAGTGCCACCACCTAACATGCAGGTGTTTGACGCGCCCTCGCGAGAGGTCTGCGTCCTCAAGCGCCCGAGCACAAACACCCCACTTGCGGCCCTGGTGTTGATGAACGACCCGACGTTCGTCGAGGCATCGCGCAAGCTGGCCGAGCGCGTGATGCGCGAACGCTATACCGATGCGGCGCGTGTGAAACGTCTGCACCGGCTGATCTGCGGTCGCCAGCCAACGCCGGCTGAGCAGCAGCTTTTACTCGGGACATTGAACGATTTGCTGGAGGACTTTCGTGCTGAACCCGATGCCGCGGCGGAGCTGATGACCGTCGGCGAATCCGTTCGCAACGAGTCGCTTGATCTGACGGAGTTGGCCGCCTACGCCTCGCTGGCCAACGCTGTGTTTTGCACCGACGAGGCGATTACCCGTAACTGATATGACCACCGAACAAAACGCAGCTCTTTTCGAGACACGTCGGCAGTTCCTTGGCCGCGCGAGTGCTGGCATCGGTTCCGCGGCTCTAGCGTCGCTTCTTAACCCCGGCCTGTTAGCGTCGGGACCGGCCGAGCGGGTGGGGGGCTTGCCCGGTTTTCCGAACTTCGCACCCAAGGCCAAGCGGGTCATTTACCTCTTTCAAAACGGGGCGCCGTCGCAGTTCGAGCTGTTTGATAATAAACCGGAGGTCACCCGCCGACACGGGGAGCCACTCGACTCGTCATTTTTTCAGGGGCAACGCCTCACCGGTATGACATCCCGGCAGAAGGACAAACGCATCTGCAAATCGGTTTTCAAATTCAAGCGCCACGGCCAGGGCGGGGTCGAGTTGGGGGAGACTCTCCCGCATCTCGCCGGGGTTGCGGACGAGATTGCCGTTGTGCGCTCGATGCAGACGGAGGCGATAAACCACGACCCGGCGGTCACGTTTTTCCAGACCGGCTTCCAGCAGGCCGGCCGGCCCAGTGCCGGGGCGTGGGCGAGCTACGGACTCGGCAGCGAGAGCGCCGATTTGCCGGCCTTTGTCGTGATGCTCTCGCAGGGCAGTGCCAAGCGTAATTCACAGGCTCTGTACGCCCGGCTTTGGGGTAGCGGCTTTTTGCCGTCCGAACATCAGGGTGTGCAGTTTCGCTCAATCGGTGATCCGGTTTTGTACCTTGCAAATCCGAAGGGCATCTCGGCCGGCCGCCGCCGCCGAATGCTCGACCTTGGTCAGGCCCTGAATAAGGCGCATCACGAGCGTCTGGGCGATCCCGAAATTGTCACCCGGATTCAGCAGGCTGAGATGGCGTACCGCATGCAGGCGTCCGTGCCGGAGTTAATGGACACGAAGTCTGAGCCGGAGAGTATTTTCAAGTTATACGGAGAGAACGCGCGCAAGCCGGGTACGTTTGCGGCCAACTGCCTGCTAGCCCGGCGTCTTGCCGAACGCGGCGTACGTTTCATCCAGCTTTACCACCGAGGCTGGGATCATCACAGTGATACCCCGCGCGACCTGCCGCTGCAATGCGGCGACATCGACCAGTCTTCTGCCGCGCTCATTGCGGATCTCAAGCAGCGGGGCATGCTCGACGAGACGCTTATTATTTGGGGTGGGGAATTCGGTCGCACGGTTTATGCACAGGGCGGATTGAACATGGAAAAATACGGGCGCGACCATCACCCTCGCTGCTTTAGCATGTGGCTCGCCGGCGGTGGCATCAAGCGCGGCACCACCTACGGCACCACCGACGATTTCTCATTCAACGTCGTCGAGAATCCGGTGCCGGTGTACGATCTGCACGCGACGATGTTGCACTGCCTCGGCATCGACCACGAAAAGCTGACCTTCAAGTTTCAAGGACGCCACTACCGCCTCACCGACGTCCACGGGAATGTGGTCAAGGGCCTGCTGGCCTGACCGCTTGGCCAAGTGCGGACTCGCAGGCTCGCCCCTTCATTTTGTGCTTGGCTAGTTTAGGAAAAAGAGGAGCGGTGTGTAGAGGCCGATGTCGGCCATGGCTCGGAGGAAATCGGCGCTGTAGCGGTTGCAGCGGTCGTGCAGCCACGCGAGGCCAAGCCCACTTAACGCGACGGCGCCAAGCGCCTTTTGGATTTCTGCTTGGCCTAGCGCGGCGGCCAGCGTGAGGGCGAGCAGGCCAAGCGCGATGTCAAACCACGACAGCCGACGGATGAACCAAGGGTGGGCGTTGAGCAGGGAGTCTGCATCACGCCGATCGGCGGTGACGACTTCCCACGTCGTGATGTGTGAACAACTCATGGCGCACAGGGCACCGAAACCGAGCACCGCCGGCAGGAGACTTGGCCAGACGTCTGGTTGCACCGCCCAGACCTGTAGTGCACAGCCAACGGAGAACACGAGGCCGACGTGCCATTCCTTGGGCCAAAGGCGGGTGCGCAACACGGGCCACCAATGCGTGGCAGCAAAGTGGACGGCAGTAAGGACGAACACGAAGCTGCCGGCCAGCCATGCCTCGGCATTGAGCCGGGTGATGGCGATGACCAGCGCTGTGACGAACATCACGACAGATACGCCCAGCCAGATGGGGCGACCCTTTTTGTGGATGGCGTGCCGGCCGGTCTCGGCCCGGGCGGCTGAGTCGGCCACGTCCAGCACACGATCGGCGCAGTAAACGAGCCACGTGCAGCAAAAGAGTAGCAGCCGGTCACCGAACGCTAGATTCACCCCGGCGATCCGTGCAAATTGTTCCTGCCAAATGACCGCCAGCAACGGCGAGTCGAGATTGAGCAGGTTGGGCCATAGCCACCACGGAGTGTGGGAGTCCGATGCCACGGGTTGGGTGGAGCCGTGCTCCGGGCCGGGATCAGGCAACGACTTCCTTCAGGATACGGCCCCCAATGTCGGTCAGCTTGCGGATGCGGCCGGCGTGCTTGAAGTTGACGTTCTCTTGGTTGAGGCCCATGAGGTCGAGAATGGTTGCGTGCACGTCGCGGACGTGGATCGTCTCGCCGATGCCGCGCAGGCTGAACTCGTCGGTCGCGCCGGCGGTGGTGCCGCCCTTCACGTCGCCGCCGGCCATCCACATGGTGAGCGCCCATGAGTTGTGCTCGCGGCCGGGGTTGCCGGACATGCCGCCGTTCTTGAACGGGGTACGACCCATCTCGGAGGCCCAGACGACGAGCGTCTCTTCGAGCAACCCACGTTGCTTGAGGTCGGCGAGCAGGCCGGACACCGGTTTGTCGACCTCGGCACAGTGGCGGATCATGCCGCCCTTGACGTTGCCGTGGTCATCCCAACTCGAGGAGCTGATCTGCACACCGTGAACCAGCAGTGTGTGACGCACGCCACTCTCGACGAGACGCCGTGCGAGCAGGCATTGCCGACCGAATGCAGAGGTGGTGCCGTTGTCGAGACCGTAAAGATTCTTCACATGCTCCGGCTCATTGCTGATGTCCATCAACTCGGGTGCCTCGGTCTGCATACGGAAGGCCAGCTCGTAGGCGCGGATGCGGGCCTCGAGTTCGCTGTCGCCGCCGCGTCTGGTGAGGTGCCTCTGGTTGAGCCACTGCAGGGCATCCATCTCGCGGCGTTGCCGCTGGCGGGAGACGCCCTTGGGCGAGGCGAGATTCAGGATCGGCGTGCCGGTCGGGCGGAGCAGGGTGCCCTGATAGGCGGCCGGCAGAAAGCCGTTGCCCCAGATGGCCGCCCCGTTCACGGGTGCGCCGCGTGGATCCTGAATGACCACGTAGCCCGGCATGTTGAGGTTGCCGCTGCCGAGGCCGTAGCTGATCCACGAGCCAACGGACGGGCTGCCGGGAAACTGGCTGCCGGTGTTGACGTGGAGCGTAGACGGGCCGTGATTCTGGTTGTCGGTCTTGATGCCGTGAATGAACGCCAAGTCGTCCACGTGTTGGGACAAATGCGGAAAGCGGTCGGAAAGCCAGCGGCCGCTCTGGCCGTGCTGGGCAAATTCAAACGGGCTGCCGATGGTGACGTGTGGGAAGGAGAGGCGGCCCTGCAGTTCGCCGGAGATCTCGGGGATGCGAGAGAGCGGTTTGCCATGAAGCTCGCGCAGCTTGGGCTTGTGCTCGAACGAGTCCATCTGGCTGACTCCACCCTGCATGAAGAGAAAAATGCAGTTCTTGGCCTTGCGCGGAAAGTGCGTTAACTGCGCCGCAAACGGGTCGAATTTGTTCCCGGTCGAGGCGCGCAGTTCGTCCGCCAGCAACCCACTCAAACCTATTGCCCCGATCCCGTTCCATGCCCGGGAGAGGAACTCTCGACGATTTGGCCAAGCGTTCGGATTCATTTGAACGCAGCGAGGCTAGCACCGGGCCGATTGAATGCGAGCCGAAATAACGCCTTAAAAACAGGTTGATTCTACGCTTGGCCAAGGTTTGCATTGCGGCGGCAAAGGGGTGGAGCTAGTTTTCTGGCCGACCTTTTGATCGCAACCATATGAGTGACAAATTAATGATGACCATCGCCCGTGCCATCAACGACGTGGTGCTGGTGGTGCTGAAGACGCCGGAGATTCTCGAGCCGATTGGCATTTCGCAGGAGAAGTTTTTTGCCAAAGTGCTGGGCTACGACGAGACTGGCCTTTGGGTGCAGTTCCCGGATTTCGAGCTGCCGACGCGGGTCGGCGATGACTCCGGGATCTGGGTGCCGGAATCGATGCAGGAGGTGGATGCCTCCGCCATGCTGCCGTGGGGATCGATTGCCACCGTGCTGCATTTCCCGGACGTCCAGGGTTACGACCAGCCCAGCCCGTTCAATCGGGACATCGGATTTAACCGCTCCGGTGACGAGGCGTAACCCGCCGCACCCCGACGGGGTATTAACAACATTGCTGCAATGAAAAAGAAGTTCACACGACGCGAAGCCCTTGCCGGCTCATTTCTGGTTGCCGGCTCGGCTGCCAAGAGTGAGGCTCAGGCCTCCAAGTCCGTCACCCCGGCCCAGACCGAGGGGCCGTTTTATCCGGACATGGATAACGACCTCACCCGGGTGCAGGGCGCAAAGAAAAAACCGGCCGGCAAATTCATCTACGTGCACGGAACGGTTTTCGACAAGGAAGGCAAACCGGTGGAACGCGCCGTGGTGGAAATCTGGCAGACCGACAACAACGGTATATACAACCACGCCGGTGATCCGCGCCAGGCCGACCGGGATGTGAACTTTCAGTTTTTCGGCCGCTGCGTCACCGACAAAA
>WTHH01000121.1 GCA_011523195.1 Verrucomicrobiales bacterium | reverse complement strand
TCCGCACTCCGACGAGAAAAAGGTGAAGGTCAGGATCCTCGTCGCTGGGTTGGAGGAGTATCTCAAGCCGGAATCCGAACCAGAGCCCAAGGAGGAACCGGTTGAGGAGAAACCTGCCGAGGTGGCCGTTGTGGAACCTGCCGAGCCGGAGAAGCCCAGAGAGGAGGAACCGGAGCCCAAGCCGGTCGAGGCCGTCACCCCGGCAGAACCAATGGAGGAAACCCCGACCGAACCCGTGGTCGCCGTGACCCCGGACAAAGTGATTCTGCCGAAGGAAAAACCGGAACCCAAGGGGGAATCGGCTGAAGTAATCGTCATCGACCCGCCCGTGGAGGAGCCGGAAGTCGTGACACCCAAGCCGGATGAGGTAGTGGTGATTGAACTGGAAGAGCCGAATGGGTTGCCGGTGCCGGAGGCCAAGCCGGCGGAGACTCTCGTGCCGGAGGAATCCCCGAAAGAACCGGGAGCGGAACCGGGCACCGAGGTGGCCGTGGTGGAACCCCCGGTCGAACCTGCCGCGCCCGAGGAAACCGAAAAGCCGAAAAGGAAATGGACCGATCGCCTGAACCCGGCCCGGTGGTTTGGTGGACAGAAGAAGGACAAGACCGACGGCCAGATCAGTTGGAAATCCAGTACCCCACTGCCGACCATTCCAGCGGCCAAGCCGGTCGCGCCTGCTTCCACCAACGCAACGCGCGTCGTGAACGTGCTCCCCACCGCGGTGGCGTATCCGCGCTATGCTTACCTGCATCCTGCCCTGCCAAAGGCCGGGGATCGGCAGGTGGCCAAGACCTATTTTGACGACGGGGCCAAGGCCCAAAAAAGCAAGGAATGGCAACGAGCCAAGGCGGCCTACCTGCAGGCGACCAAGTCTGATCCTGCCTGGTTCGAGGCGCGCTTTAAGCTTGGCCAAGCGGCCTACTACACCGGCGAGACCAGCCTCGCGCTGCAGTCGTTTGAGAACGCTCTGTCGATCGATCCCAACGACGGCCCGGCCCGGTTCAATTTTGCGATGTCGCTCGTGCAGGGCACCTACTACGCCGACGCGGCCAAAGAGCTAGAGACCTTTCTGCAGTTCGATCCCAACAACATCCAGGCGCACCTCGAGGCTGCCAATCTATACGCGGAAAAACTTTACGACGTGGCGAAGGCTGCCATCCACTACAAGCGGGTGATCGGCCTGAACCCGGAGCATCCCCAAGCGGTAAACATTCGCTACTGGCTGATCCGCAACAAGGCAAACTGATCCCTCCGACCTCCCTTGCCCGTCATTCCACAGGCCACGATTGAGCAGGTCCGCAATGCAAGTGACATCGTCGACGTGATCGGCTCCTACGTGCCGCTCAAGCGCGCTGGCTCAAACTTCCTCGGGCTATGCCCGTTCCACAAGGAGAAGACCCCGAGTTTTAACGTCAGTCCGTCCAAGCAGATTTTCCACTGCTTCGGTTGCCACAAGGGCGGCGATGTTTTTTCGTTTTTGCGGGAGTTTGAAAACCTGACATTCGTCGAGACCGTGCAGCGCTTGGCCGAGCGGGCTCGGATTCCGATTGAATTTGAGATGACGCCCGGCCAGCGCGAGGAAGGCTCGCTCAAGGAAAAACTGCGCTCGCTGCACGAGCAGGTGGCCAAGCGCTGGGAAATCGCCCTGGCCAACGACGGCGCGGCACAGATCGCGCGCGACTACCTGGCCAAGCGCGGCGTCAGCGATGAGGCCGTCAGGCGATTTCGCATGGGCTACGCGCCGGACAAGTGGGACGACACCCTCAACTGGGCCAAGTCCAAAAAACACGACTCCCAGTTGCTCGAGAAAGGCGGCCTCGCCATCTCCGGGGACAAGGGCCACTACGACCGGTTTCGTGGCCGGCTGATTTTTCCAATCTGCGATGAGCAGGGCAGGGTGATCGGCTTCAGCGGACGCGTCCTTGTGGCGGATCAAAAGGGCGGCAAATACATCAACTCACCCGAGACGCCAATCTTCAGCAAGAGCCGTGTGATCTACGGGTTGGACAAGGCCAAGCGGCCGATCCTCGACGCCAAGTCGGTAATCGTCTGCGAAGGTCAGCTCGACACCATCGCCTGCCATCTCGCCGGCATCGAGAACGCCGTGGCACCGCAGGGCACCGCGCTCACCGCCGACCACGCGCGCATCCTCAAGCGCTACGCCGAGGAGGTTGTTTTGTGTTTCGACTCCGACACAGCCGGGCAACAGGCCGCGCTGCGTTCGCTCGACGACCTGCTTGCCAGTGGTCTGGCAATCCGCGTGGCCGTCATTCCGCAGCCTCACGACCCCGACAGTTTCATCCAGGAAAACGGCTCGGAGTCATTCCGCAAACTGCTCGACGACGCCCCCGGTTTTTTCGACTTTCTCATCAACTACCTTTGCCAGATTCACGACGCCGATTCCGACCGCGGCCGGGTCAACATTGTGAAGGCCATGCGCGAGGCGGTGCAGAAGACGAACAACCCGGTGCTGATCGACACCTACGCGCAAAAACTCAGTCACCGCCTGGGCGTGGCTGCCGATGCCGTGCGGACGGAATTCGCCAAGCGCAAACGCACCTTTCAGCGGGTCGAGCCGGAGCTAGCCGAGGAGGAGATCCCGATCCCCGAGGACGAGTTACCGCTGCCGAAGCCGAGCCCGGTGGAGTTTTGGCTGCTCAAGCTGGCGCTGTTCGGCGAGACGCCGGTCGAGTGGCTCGAGTCGCACCTCGACCTGCAATGGGTTGGGCACCATGGGGTGCGGGAAATTTTACAGCAACACTTCGCACTCATCGCTGAAAACCCCAACGCAGGGCTGCCAGAATTACTCGCCGTGCTGCCGTCGGAGCCGTTCCGAAAACTGGCGACCGAGGCTGTGGTCGATGGCCGCAACATCCCGAATCCCGACCGGCAGTTGAAGGACATCGTCCTGCGACTGCGCAATCAATTCATCGAGGCCCGGCTTGCTGAGATCCAGCGCGACCTGAGCCCCGGCTCAACCGACGAGGAAAGGTGGCCGGAATTGATTAGCGAACGCAACGCGCTCAAGGACCTCATCACCCACCCCCTCGAACCCCTCGCCGGATCCTAAAACAGAGGGCCGAGCCTGCGAGTCCGTTCCCTTGGCTAAGGGCTTGGCCAAGCCGTTCGATCTCTGCATTTAACCCCAACTACTCCAGCCCTAGTTGACGGGAGAAATAGACGTACTCAAGCGCGTAGCGACGGGCGTGTTGCTTGAGGTTCGCCCCGGCGGCGTGTCCGCCCTCGGTGTTTTCGTAGTACAACACCTCATGGCCCTGTTCACGCATCCGGGCGACCATCTTGCGGGCGTGGCCCGGGTGAACACGGAAGTCCTTGGTTGAGGGCTCGATGAAAACCTTGGGGTATTTTTTGTCCGGAAAAACGTTTTGATAGGGCGAGTAGCGGAGGATCGCCTCACGCATTTTCGGGTCTTCCGGGTCGCCGTACTCCGCGGCCCAACTGGCACCGGCCAGCAGCTTGGTGTAGCGGATCATGTCGAGCAACGGCACGCGGCAGACGACAGCGTTCAACAAATCTGGCCGCTGGGTAAAGATGGCCCCGACGAGCAGGCCGCCGTTGCTGCCGCCGGAAATGCCAAGGTGTTTTGGCGAAGTGATTCCGCGCTTGGCAAGATCTTCACCGACGGCGATGAAATCGTCGTAGGCACGCTGTCGTTCGGTCTTGAGGGCGGCCTTGTGCCAGCGCGGGCCGAACTCGCCGCCGCCGCGAATGTTCGCCACCGCGTACGCGCCGCCACGCTCGAGCCAAAGTTTGCCGATCGTCGCGGAGTAGCTTGGCTTGAGTGAGATTTCAAATCCGCCGTATCCGTATAGGATCGTGGGTGTGCTGCCGTCCGGCTTGAGGCCCTTACGATGGATTACAAAGTACGGCACTTCCGTTCCGTCGGCGCTCTTTGCCATGTGCTGGTGCACGTCGAGTTCGTCGGCATCGAACCGCGCCGCGAGTGACTTGAGTGTAGAGAACTTGTTGGCTTCAGCATCAAATTCGCTCAACCGATCCGGCGTCACGTGATCCTCGTAGTTGATGAATATCGTGTCCGAATGTGGGCCGGCGGCGGAAATGGAGACTGTGCCGTTTTCCGGGAGCGGCACCAGCTTCGATGACCATTGGCCGCTCTGCGGGTTGACGCTGAAACGCAGAATGCGGCCCTTAACGTTTTGCAGCAGGGTGACGTAAAGACCGCTGCGCGACACGGTGACACCTTCGATGCTTGTCCGCTCGTCCGGCGTGTAGATCGTCTCGATGCTCGGCAGCTTGCCGGTGGCCTGAAACACTGCGGCGTTGATGGCGAGCAGTGCCCCCTGCGCGTGTGTTTGCCCGTCCACCTCCCACGCCTCGCGAAGGGTGAAGAGCAGGCGGCCGGCATAAAAACCGGCGAGGTCTGCCGACTCCTGCAGCGGCAGGCTCGTCAGTTTGCCGTCCGGGCCGATCACGTGGAATGCCCCTGTGAAAAACGTCAGCGACTGGTCAACGAGCGCGATTGTCTCCTCGCCGGAATCCATCACGCGCGGCCAGATGCCAATGTCCTCATGGCGTCCCTCGAAGATCGTCGTGGCCTCGGCCAACGGCGTGCCGCGTTTCCAGCGCTTGGCCACGCGCGGGTAGCCGGACTCTGTCAACGATCCCTCGCCCCAATCGGTGCCGACCAGCAGCGTGTCGCGGTCCAGCCACGTCACGCCGGACTTGGCCTCCGGCAGCGCGAAGCCGCCCTCGACAAAGCGCTTGGCCACCATGTCAAACTCGCGATGCACCGAGGCATCCGTGCCGCCGCGTGAGAGCTTGATCAGGCAGCGTTCGTAGTCCGGCGCGAGCCAGGCCGTGGCCTTGTACACCCAGTTTTCATCCTCGGCCTTGGCCAGCGCGTCGATGTCCAGCACCGTCTCCCACTCCGGCTTGGCCAAGCGGTACGACTCCGGCGTGGTTCGGCGCATGATGCCCCGCACGTGCTCGGCGTCCTGCCAGAAATTGTAGACGTACTTGCCGCGAATGGAACCATACGGGATGCGGTCCTTGGCGTTGAGGATTTTCTCTGCCTGCGAGAGGAACTTTCCGTAGCGTTCGTCCGCCTCCAGTTCGTCGAAACATTCCTTGTTCCGGGCGTGCACCCATTCGAGTGCGCGTTCGCCCTCGACCTCCTCGAGCCAAAGGTACGGGTCGTCGAGGATGGGTTTCCGCTTGGTTTCGCCGTGTGCCGGTGTTGCGCCTGCCATGATCAGTCCATAAAAAAAACAGATCCAAGTTTTCATCGCCGCCGCAGGCTATCGCGCCAAGCGCCCGGAAACAACCAAGCGCTTGGCCAAGCAGGCTGTTAAGCGTAGAGAAATCTACTTCTTCTCGAGGTCTTTTCGCGGGAAGAGCGGGGTGGGTTTGTTGCAGGTGTGGCCCTTGGCCAAGCCGCCCCATTTGGCTTGCGCAAAATCTGCGGGAGAGCCGTCGATGCCGACCTGCTCAAAGATTTTCTCGGCAGTCTCGGGAGTGACCGGCCAAATGAGCACCGCGAGGATGCGGCAGCACTCGGCCAAGTTGTAAAGCACCTCGTTGAGCTGGTCGGCCTGATCCTCCTGCTTGGCCAGCTTGAATGGCGCGGTCTGCTCGACGTACTGGTTGGCGCGATCGACCAGTCCCCAGACGCTCACCAGCGCAGCCTGAATCTGGTGTGACTCGTAGTTGCCCTTGGCCTCGGCGATCCACTTTTCCGCGTCGGCCGCCAACTCGTCGGAGGTCGCCTCGAGGGTGCCGCCGCGATAGCGGTTGAGCATGGAGAGCGAGCGGTTGACGAGGTTGCCGAGGCCGTTGGCCAGCTCGGCGGAGTAGCGGGCCTGAAAACTTTCATCCGTCCAGTTGCCGTCCGGCCCGATGTCCAGTTCGCGCACGACGTAGTAGCGGAAGGCGTCCACGCCCCACTCGTCGATGACGGCGATCGGGTCGACCACGTTGCCGGTGGTCTTACTCATTTTTTGACCGTCCTTCTGCCACCAACCGTGGACGAGTACCTGCCCGGGCAGAGGCAGCTCCATCGCCTTGAGCATGATCGGCCAGTAGACGGCGTGGAACTTGAGGATGTCCTTGCCGATGACGTGAATGTCCGCCGGCCAAAGCGCGGGGGCGTCCGGCCGGGAGTCGAGCCCGATCGGTTCGGCGGCCGCAGCATCGCCCAGTGCGGCCGGGATGCTGGCGTAGT
This sequence comes from Verrucomicrobiales bacterium, assembly GCA_011523195.1. Taxonomy (GTDB): domain Bacteria; phylum Verrucomicrobiota; class Verrucomicrobiia; order Limisphaerales; family UBA1096; genus UBA1096. The sequence goes on along the minus strand of WTHH01000121.1, from coordinate 546 downwards.
TGCTGAGGGCGTCAAACCACACGTACGTCACGTAATCCTCGTCGAACGGCAGGGGAATGCCCCACTCTAGCCGTTCCTTGGGCCGCGTGATGCAGAGGTCCTCGAGGGTATTGTTCTTGAGAAAACCGAGCACCTCGTTGCGGCGTGTCTCCGGCTGGACGAAGCCCGGGTTGGCCTCAATGTGGTCGATCAACCACTGCTGATGTTCGCCGAGCTTGAAGTAGTAGTTGTGCTCCACCAACTCGGTGACGTCGCCGTAGATCGGGTCGAACGTGCCGTCCTCGTGCCGATCTTTCTCGGTCAAAAATGTCTCCTGCCGCGCGGAATAAAAACCGCGATACTCGGCCTGATAAAAATGCCCGTTGTCGTGCAGCTTCTGCAGCACCGCCTGCACGAAAGCCTTGTGTCGAGCGGACGAAGTCCGCACGAAGTCCGCGTGGGTCAGGTTCAGCTGCCCAGCGAACGCTTCCCAGATCGCGGCGAACTCGTCGCAGTACACCTGTGGATCCTTGCCTTCGGCCTTGGCCGCCGACTGCACCTTCTGGC
>WTHH01000272.1 GCA_011523195.1 Verrucomicrobiales bacterium | reverse complement strand
GAATAAATTCCGGGTAAAGGAGACGGAAGAAGTACCGTCCGGTGTCTACGAGATTCGTTACATTGGAGCGTACCGGGTGTCGAATCCGAGGCCGTTTTCTGTTGGCCCGCTCGATGAATTAAGCAGCCCCGGAAACAACACCAGCATGGCGGCAGCCTTCGCTGTTCGTGCCCTATCTGTCGTGAACGGAGTCGCCATTGCGAGACAGTCCGCATGGTTCAGGTTGCCCGCGAAAAAGGATCAGCGTTTACTGCTGCGACTCTCGGCGGAGGCGCTTGACTCAAGACTGGATCCGGTCGTGTATTTGAGGGACGCCACTGGCGGTCGTTTGAAACGCGCCGGAGCGGATGGCTTGATCGATCATATACCGGCCCGGGACGCAGATTTATTTATTCAAGTCCATGATACCGCATTCGCCGGGGGGCAGGAGCATTTCTTTAGGTTGGAAATTACGACTGGTTCGCACATTGACTTCGTCTACCCGCCAGTGCTCAGTGACTTGAAGGAATCGGCGGTGACGCTGTACGGCAGGAATCTTCCCAATTCGGTGCCATCGAGTAAAAAGGGAGCGGACGGCCAGTCGCTTGAAAAACTGGTTGTTCGTGCCGGGGATTTGGCTCGGACCGCGTTGCCGGGTGGTGTGATTTTGCCTCCCGCATCAATCGTTTTAGACGGGGGCGTGTACCGCTTGACATCCGGATCGTCGGTGAGCAATCCGTTTTTCATCGCCCATGCGAACGGTCAAGCGATCACACTTGAAAAGGATGACGTCGAAAACGAAGCAAAACCGCAACAGGTGTCTTCACCGGGAGTGCTCGCCGGTCGGTTTTTCCCTGCGCGGGATGTGGACGTGTACAGGTTCCCAGTGAAAAAGGACGGCATATACTGGCTGGACGTCCACTCACAACGGTTGGGGCATAACACGAATCCTTACGTTACAGCACAGGTGGTAAACGTTGCTGCGGATGGTAAGGAGAGTCCTGAGAAGGCCAATGAGTTTTACGAGTTGAAAACCAATCCGGGTGGTCGTGAATTTAACATGGCCAACCGCGACGTGTCGTGGCGCTTTCAGGCAAAGTCCGACGGCTACCTGCGGGTTGAATTGCGCGACTTATTTAACCAGGCCTCGGATGATTCATTCAAGACCTACCTTATTGCTGTTCGGCGGGAGACTCCCGGTTTTAAACTGCTCGTTCATCCACAGACCGTACCGGTGGCGAAGGACAAGCGAAATATTGAGTTGATGGCAACACACCTCCGCAAGGGCTCCAGTTTGCCGATTCGATTTGTGGCAATCCGAAGTGGCAACTTCAACGGGCCGATCAAGATTCAAACCCAAAACCTGCCTAAGGGGGTCAGGTTGAGGAATGATGAGATCAAGCAGGGGCAGGGTGCCATTACCGCGCACCTGATGAACGAGAGTGCGGAGGAAGCTTTTACGGTTGAAATACGATTCGTAGGCCAGGCCGAGATCGGGGGGAAGCCGGTAGAAGTGCCTGCCTCGACCACGGTCACCCGTCATCGTGTCGGTGATTACAATAATGAGCCTGTCTTGGCGCGCTTGGCCAAGGGCAGTGTGCTGTCGGTGAATAGCAGCGATCCCGAGCCAGTGCGAGTGGCACCGATTGGCCAAGCGCTGTTCAAGGTTCCGGCGAACAGCAAGGTGAAGATTCCGCTTGGCATCAAGCGGCATGGGGAATTCACCGCGAACTTCAAACTCAAGGCATACGGCGTATCTCAGTTGGACAAATTGGGCGAACTGGAAGTGAAGAAGGATCAAAAGGAAGCGACCTTGGAGGTCGACTTGGCTAAGCTTAAGGTGCCGCCCGGGCGACATGAATTTCACCTCGAATCCACCGTGAAAGGCAAATATCACTATCCGCCCTTGAACGGTAAAAAGAGCGCTAAAAAGCGGGACGTGACCTATCGTTTGTTTACCATGCCGATTGTGCTCGAGATCGCACCTGTTCCTACCCCTCAAACCGATGAAAAATAAAGGTTTTTCTAGGTTTCTGTTGATTCTGTGTTTCCTTGAAAACGGCACGATTTATGCCGTTTTGCTCCGAAACTTTTTCTCGCAATTTGGCCTAAAAAAGGGCAAAGTTGATCTCGATGAAATTAGTTCTCGATTCCCACAATGTTGAAGTCACCGATGCAATCAAGGAACATGTCAAAACTTGCGTCGATAAACTTGAACACATGAACAAGCGAGCCGTGGAGGCACGGGTTCACCTTGAGAGGGATCATGTTGGTCTGCCCACAAACAAGTTTAAGTGCGCCATCAATTTGTACTTCAAGGGGGCGGATTTGTTTGCGGAAGATTACGAAAACGACCTTTACGCGTCGATCGACGCGGTTACTAAAAAGATTCAGGCACAACTTCGCAAACGCCACAACAAGATCATTACCCGCCACCATTCCGTAGCGTCGAAGGCCAAGGAGGAGTTGCAGACGGCCATTGTCTAATGGGCTGTTGTTAATCAATTAATGATTCTTCGAGCGAGAGCAATCTGGGCTCGAAAAGGACGCGTCATTACGGAAGGCGCGTTGCAAGTTTGCGGCGACAAAATCTTAAAACTGGGTCGGCGAGATGAGGTGTTGCCCGATCAGGGCGAGCCGGTCATTGATATTGGAGAGTCGATAGTTTTTCCGGCTTTCGTCAATGCGCACTGTCATCTGGATTATACCGGTCTCGCGGGCGAGTTAACGCCCGGTAATTCCTTCACGGATTGGGTTAAGCAAATCGTGGATGTGAAGCGGTCGCTTACGCAGGAGGAGCATGAATCGGCCTGGCTGGCCGGTGCAGGGATGTTGATGCAAACCGGATGTGGCACGGTGGCCAACATTGAGTCGATCCCGGGAATGTTCGCCCGCTTGGCAAATCAAACGCCTCTGCAGGTTTGCCCTTTTACTGAAATCATCGGCTACAATGAAGATGATGCATGTGAAGCGTTGGAATTGGCCAGACGCGAGTTAAGCTGCAATGAACAACTAGCGTTGGTTGCCGGCATCTCACCACACGCACCGTATACTACCACATCGGAATCGCTAAGTGCCTTGGCGGGGTTGGCTGATGAACTTAATGTGCCGACTGCGATCCATGTTTCCGAGTCGATGGATGAATGGCGGATGTTCACCGATAGCGGGGGGGCTTTGTTCGACAGCATGAGGGCGCTTGGGCGACCATCGAGCGATTGTGGTTTGGGCACTCCTGTCGAGCACGTGAGCCGGTCGCAGGGCTTGGCCAAGCGCACGTTGGTTATTCATGCCAATCAACTTGGGGAGTCGGACTATGGGTTATTGGCCAAGCCGGGGGTGAGTGTTGTTCATTGCCCTGGTAGTCACGCTTGGTTCGGGCATGAGAGGTTTGAGTATGAGCGCTTGGCCAAGGCTGGGGTGAATATTTGCCTTGGAACGGACAGCTTGGCCAGTTCGGGAGGGAACGGTTCTGCTCAAGGGTTAACCATGTTCAATGAGATGAAACGATTCAGCAATCAGTACCCGGAGGTGTCGTCGGATGAGATTATTAGGATGGCGACTTGGAACGGCGCCGCAGCGCTTGGCCTGCGCGATGTGCTTGGTCAACTGATTGAGGGTGCTTTTGCCAATCTCGCGATCATCCCGTTGACGAACCCGTTGGCTGATGTGTCAGACTTGATAGTGAACCACGCTGGGCCGGTTGGTTCGTTGATGATTGCAGGAAAACGCGTTTTCTCCTGCCCGAAAACGATTGCGAATTGACGGCGTAGGGGGATTTGGAGAATCTTCCCGCCCTTTTTGGAAGCAAACATGTCAGTCCTACAAGTTAAAGATGCGGCGTCGTGCAAGTACGACCAAATTTCACTGGGAGAAATCATGCTCCGGTTGGATCCCGGCGATGGTCGGGTGCGTACCACACGGCAGTTTGATGTTTGGGAAGGCGGGGGCGAGTATAACGTCGCGCGAGGGCTGAAGCGATGCTTCAGGCTTCGGACAGGAGTGATCACGGCGTTCGCAGATAACGAGGTTGGTCGACTAATTGAGGATTTTATTTTGCAGGGAGGCGTCGACACCTCAATGATCAAGTGGGAACCGTTCGATGGGTTGGGCCGCGAGGTGCGCAATGGATTGAATTTTACCGAGCGTGGATTCGGAATACGAGGGGCGGTTGGTGTGCCGGATCGCGGACTCACGGCGGCATCAAAAATGAAGCCAAGTGATTTCGACTGGGAAGATATTTTCGGAAACCAAGGCGTACGTTGGTTGCACACGGGGGGAATATTTGCAGCGCTGTCCGAATCGACGGCGGAGACGGTGATTGAAGCTGTGAAAACCGCCCGCAAACATGGGACGATCATTTCCTACGACCTCAACTACCGACCGTCGTTATGGAAGAGCATCGGTGGGCTTGAAAAGGCTCAGGAGGTGAATCGAGAGATCGCCAAGTACATCGACGTGATGATCGGCAACGAAGAGGATTTCACTGCCTGCCTCGGATTTGAGGTCGAGGGAGTTGATGAAAATATTTCCTCAATCGATGTCGACAAATTCAAGGCGATGATCAACACGGCCGTCAGTGAATTCCCGAATTTCAAGGTGACTGCCACTACATTGCGAGCCGTCAAGACGGCGACAGTCAATGATTGGGGTGCGATTTGTTGGGCTGGTGGAGAATTTTACGAATCCGAACACAGGCCCGACCTCGAGATTTTTGATCGGGTCGGAGGAGGGGACAGCTTCGCGTCCGGCTTAATTTACGGCCTGATGGAAATCGGTGATCCTGCTATTGCGGTCCAGTATGGGGCGGCACATGGGGCACTCGCCATGACCACGCCTGGGGACACTTCAATGGCCACCAAGGCGGATGTGGAAAAACTGGTCGCCGGAGGCGGTGCCAGGGTCGTTCGGTAACGTATCTTTAAGCGATCTTTTCAGAGACAACCTTCAGGTTCTCAATCGCCAATTCGTTTTCCGGATCGAACTCCAGAACGCGTTCGTATGTGGCTTTCGCGGTTTCAAGGTCGTTGCTCTTGAAAAAGCAGACAGCCAGAGCAAGAAGCGCTTCAACGTTGCCAGCATCCTGCTTGATAATGGCGATGTAGTCTGTGCCTGCATTCTTGAAGTTGGCATTCCCCAATTCATAGTCGCCGCGTGTTTTCAACGCTGGTGCGTATTCAGGATCATGGGTCAACGCCTTATCGAGAAACGATTTGAATTGGTCGATGTTTCCAGCCTGATATTCAGCAAGAGCTAGCCTCGTCAGATAGTCCGGAGAATCGGGCTGTAGTTCAACTGCCTTACTTAGATTTGTGACCGCTTCTTCGTTAAGTTGAGTCTCAAACTCCAAGCTGCCAAGTGTTGCATGTATTTCAGCATTGTTTCTTTCCAGATTCGCTGCGCGCCTCAAGTGGTCTAAAGCAGAAAGCGTGTTGCCTTCAGTATAACACTTCGAAGCAGACTCCAATAATGATTCAACGTTCGTTGGGTTTTCAACCTGCTGAGAAGTTTCAGAGTTATCTATTGCATTGAGATTATTTTGTGCCAACTCATTGTCAGGATCGATCGATAGTATTTTCTCGTATGTACCCTTTGCACCTTTAGGGTTGCCCAGTTTGAACTCACAAATTGCAGAACATTGCAGGAGATATACGTCCTCCGGTGATTGCTCCAAGAGTGTTTGAAAATCAGTCAATGCACCCTGATAATCCTCGGTCAGGTATAAGATTTTCCCGCGCAACCTCTGGGCATCAATGCTGTAATTTCGGCTCAAAGACTCGTTGACTGCCAGTAGTGCATCATCTTGGTTGCCGAGATTTAATTCAGCAAGTGAAAGCTGAGTCCAGGCTTCAGGTGCAGTGGGATCTAGGTCAATCGCCTTATTTATAAGGCTGTTGGCTGTTTCAAATTCACCCAATTGGATGGTCATCGCGCTCAGTGAAAGGAGCACCTCATAATTTTCCGGCGTAACTTCAAAAATCTTCTTGAGAATGGACTTTACCTCGTTGTTTTGCTTGTCGAGATAAGCCAACTCAAAATCAACAAGGTTTTGCTCCAGTCCGTTGCAATCCACAACTTCCTCGTCTTCCGGAATAGTGTGTGAAACTGTTCCTTCACCGTTGGACAAGACTTCGAGGTTTTGAATCGCGCATTGGTTTTTCGGGTCTATTTCCAACACCCTCCGATAGACAATTTCTGCAGTGGGGGAGTCGCCTCCTTTATGAAAACAGTAGCCAAGCGCCAGATAGAATTCAGCGAATTCCGGATTCTGTTCGATTAGGTTCGCAAAAATTCGACCGGCATCATGGAACCTGCCAGTTTGCATGTTTATTTTGGCGAGAAAACGAAGAGCTTCCTGGTGTTGAGGGTCAATTTCCAATGCAATACCAATTGAGGATTCGAACTCATCAATTTCACCGGCCGATAGAGCCGCCATCGCCAGTCTTGTATAGGCATCGGCACTGCTGGGTGTCAGTTCGATTTCTTTTCTGAACATCTCCCGAGCCTTTTGGTATTTGCCTAGTTTAAAATAGACACCTCCCAATGCTGAAACGATAACCGTTTCATTGGGGGCAAGTGTTACCGCTTCCTCAAGGGTTTCGGCTGTGGAATCCGGATTGCCAGAATTGTTAAAAAACTCTGCATCCTCTAGCAATGAATGAAGTTTGTCGCTTGGGATATTGTCTGCTTGGACTCCGGGATCTTGTGTTGGTTCGGGTGCATCCGGTTCAGTCAATTTGTTTTTGCAGGCAACCATGTTGTCCAATGCCAAATCGTTAGATGGATCTATTGTCAGAACTC
>WTHH01000479.1 GCA_011523195.1 Verrucomicrobiales bacterium | reverse complement strand
GGTTCAATCATGAACATGAACTGACTTTCGCGCTTGGCCAAGCGCTTGGCCAAGCCTACTCTCCGGCCATGGATTCGTTGCTGAAATTGTTGCGCGAAAACGCCGCCCTCTCCACTGAAGACTTGGCCGGCATGTTGAGCCTCTCTGAGGATGAAATCCGGACGAAGATCCGCCAAGCGCAGGCCGATGGAGACATCCTCGGCTATCAGGCAATCCTCAGCGACGACGCCACGGGCACCGACGGCGTGCAGGCAGTGATCGAGGTCAACCTCACACCCGAGCGCGACGGGGGCTTCAACCGCTTGGCCAACCGGATCGCCAAGTACGACGAAGTCAGCTCATGCTACCTGATGTCCGGCAGCTACGATATTTTGGTGATCGTCGATGGCGCAAACCTCCGGCAGGTCGCCTCGTTCGTCTCGGAAAAACTGGCCACGATTCAGGGAGTCACCTCAACGGCAACGCATTTCCTGCTCAAGCGCTACAAGGAAAACGGGGTAATGCTGGGCGGCGAAGAGGAAGCCGAGCGGCTGGCAGTCACCCCTTGAGGCTGTAAAACGCCGACGCCACGCCTCCGAAAAACTTGGCCTGCGCCTCGGCAGAAAACTGGCTGACGTACTCCTCGGCCAAGCGATAAATCCGACCATATTCGCCGCCCAACCTGCACACCGGCCAGTCGGAGCCATACATCAGGCGATCTTCCCCAAAAGCCTCAAACACAACATCGAGGTACGGCCAAAAATCTCCGGGAACCCATTGCTCCCAGTCCGCCTCCGTGACCATGCCGGACACCTTGCAGGTCAGGTTTTCATACGTGGCAAGTTCGCGAATCTCCTCCTCCCACGGCGCCATCACCCCCGCCTTGATCAGCGGCTTGGCAATGTGGTCTAGAACGAACGACTGTTCCGGAAACTGTTTCACCAATTCAATCGCAGCCGGGAGTTGACGGGAGAAAATCAATACGTCGTACCGCAAATCGAACGCCTTCAATTTGCTGATACCGCGAATGAATTCAGGTCGAAGCATGAACTGGTCATCCGGTTCATCCTGTACAACATGGCGCACGCCGACGAATTTCGGGTGTGGTGCGAACTCCGCCAATTGTTCCTCAACCGCCTCCGAGCGCAGGTCGACCCAACCGACAACGCCTTTGATCAAATCATGTTGATCGGCCAGCTCAATCAGCCATCGGGACTCCTCAAGTGTCTGTCGGGCCTGTACCGCGACCGAACCATCCAACCCGACTTGATCAAACTCAACCTGAAGGTCGGCCGGCAAATGATCGGATCGAAGCGCCGCCAGTTCCTCGGTCATCCACGGGTACTGCCCCGCATCGTAATTCCAAAAATGTTGGTGTGAATCAACTCTCATCTAATGCAAACGCGGCAGGAGAATCCCGAATCTAATCCCCAACAGCAAGCGGATATTATGGTACATGCCCACTTGACCAAGCGGGGTCAATGATCGTGTTTCTCACCCTCTTTGCCGCCGTGTTTTACGAGTAATTCGGCAACTTTACGCTTGGCCTTGATTTTCGTGTAGATAATTCCCTTCCCCTTCCAAAGGGCGCAGTCCAGCGGGGTCCAGTCTTCGTCGTCCACTGGATTCACCTTGGCCCCGGCCTTGATAAGCTCGTGTGCGATCTTTTCGTTGCCATTGAGAGCTGCGAAATGAAGGGCTGTTTGTTTCCCAAAATTAACAGCATCCGGCTTGGCTCCAGCCTTCAGCAGTAGCTGTACAGCGGCAAGATTACCCTTGGCCGTGGCAATGTGCAGGGGCGTGGCGCCAAACTGATCCTTCGTATCCAACGGCACTTGGCCGGCGATTAATTCACGAACGGAATCGAGATTTCCTTTTTCGATCTCGACGTGTAGCGGCAGATTGAGCGGAGCGCCAAACTCGACTGGCGTCTGGTTTTGCCAATCGATGCCCGTCCCGTCCTGCTCCGCTTGGCCAAGCGGAGCGGAGGTACGACAACCAGTTCCAACCACGATAACCAGCAGGAAAAAAATGGGGGGTGTTTGGATCTTCATCGTCCGGAAATTCATCAACTGGCAAAGCGCAGTTGGCCGCACTCTGACGGTTGAATCAAATAAAAAAGGCCGCCCCTTTCGGGACGGCCCATTTGAAGTCAGATATGCCGATCGTACGTGCCTGAACGACCGTCAGGAGGAACTGATCATCAAAACTGTGACTCGATACCGAAAAGCAACTGCTGTGGCATGCTTGGGCGCGCGCCCTGCGGCAAACGACCCACGACATACTCTTCGTCGAACACATTGCGGGCGGTGGCGAACACGTTTGTCGAGTCTGAAACGTCGTAGCGAACCGTAAGGTCTGCGACGAAATAGCTGTCGATCTCGCCATAGCGGGAGTCGTACTTGCCAGCATAGTTGTACGGGCCGGAACCGTTTGCCCCGGACGCGCTGGAATCACCCACGTAGGTGCCATCCAGGTTGATCCGGTACTTGCCGGTGGCCAGGCCGATTCCGGCGTGCAATTGAATCTCTGGGATGTACGGAACTTCGTTGCCGTCCTTCGCACCGCTGAAGATGCTTTCACCGTCAGCCGATCTGGCACCGCTCTCGAATTCCGCCTCGGTCCATGTCAGGCCGAGTGTCACAGGCAGGCTGTAACTAGCGTCTTTGGCTAAACCGAAGTCGTAGCCCATATGCAATTCCAGTCCAACGGCGGAGATTTCACCGTCGTTCGGACCTTTGTCCGTATAGACTGTCTCGCCGCCTTCGAACTCTTCAAAGCCAGTACCAAGGTTGTCCGGAACGATGAAGTCCTGCAGGTCGGAGTAAAACAACGCGCCGGTCGCTACGAAGGCTTCGTTTCGGTAACGGAAACCCAGTTCGTAGCTCATGGAGCTTTCCCTATCGAGGGACTCACCGCTGCGAATGTAGGAGCGGGGACCCGGAAGTGAGGCACCGTGATAGGCACCTGCGAACAAATTCAAGTTTGCCGATGCATCGTAGGACAAGCCAATACCGCCGGTGACGACGTGCATGTCCCCACTGCCACCCGCCGGGGATTTGTCCTTGGTGCGGGTGTTTTGGTCGTAGTCAAACTCCAGTGTCTCGAAGCGGATACCGGGAATAAATGCCAATTTTTCGTTGATCGCGATGCGATCCTCCAAGTAGATCGACCATGCGTCGGTCTCCTGCCGACGGTCACCCGCCTTGCCGCTCGGAGCGTCCGGTCCATTGGATGACCAACCACCGCGGGCATCCTGATCGTACTTGTGATACCACTGGTAACGGTCGATGTCATCGTTGTGATAACGAACACCCAACTGGAACTGATTATCAAGTGACCCCATGTCGAGGTCATAGTTGAGTACAGATTCAATGCCCTGCGCGGTGTAATCGCGGTTGTTGGCCTTCAGGCGGATGAAACCGGCGCTCTCTCCCTTGATGACGCTGAGATATTCCGGTTTGTTCCAGACCTTGTATCCACTCTGACCTGCGCTGCCGTCATCAGCCGTGCCCACCTTGTCCAGTTTGAACCAGTTACGGTGAAACTTGGTGAAGTAGGCAGTGGTCTTTAAAGAAGCGTTGCTGTTGAGTTCCACGAAATGACGGAGGTAACCACGCGAAGCGTAGGTGTTGATCTCGTCGTTGCGGGATGCCGCGTACCGTTGATAAGGGTTGGCGCTGAAATCCTCGTCGGTGAGACCGAGGTAGGTCTCGTTTGCGTCGAAATCAGTGCTGCCCAGTTTCAACTCAAACGACTGGTAATTTGCCGTGTTCGGTTCCCACGACAACTTGACCATCGGCTCGCTGCGGGTGAAACCGGTTTCACCGTTGGCGCCTTTCAAATCCTTGAAGCCATCCGTCGTACGATAGTAACCCTCGACGAGGTAACCGATGCGACCAGCACCCGTGTCCTTTTTGCCGCCGTGATAAATGTGGCTCACCATCTCGTCGAATTCACCGTAGTAAACTTTCGAGTAAGTGGTGACTTCATCCGGAATCGCAGTGGACAGGTAGTTGATCGCGCCACCGGTGGTGTGCGGACCGTACTTCACCTGGCTGGAACCCTTTATGACCTCGAGGCCACTCATGCGCTCCAAGGTCGGGCTGTAATAGGCCGACGGCGAGGAGTACGGGGCCGGGGCGGCGAGGATACCGTCCTCCATGATAGTCACCTTTGAGCTGCGACCCATGTCGATGCCACGAAGACTGATGTTCGGGAAGTTCCCGTAACCATCCTCAGGACGAACATAGACGCCCGGGACACGGCGCAGTGCAGAGTTGATATCGCTGATTGAATGAACGCGTAGATCATCGATGTCCAAGTACGTGGCTGAACCGGTAATCTGGTTCACACCCTCCTTGGAACCGACGATGGCACCGCTGACCAAAACGGGATCTAACTCGTCAGATACTTCCTGTGCCATACCGCCAACAACACCCATGGAACAAATACCGGCAACGATAGCCGGAGTGGACTTTTTGCTTATGAGACTCTTTCTCATTTAAATTCGCAGATTAAACCGCTTTTAAGGAGGCGGCTGACGCGACATTGAGATTCAATTGCAATTTGGTCAAGTGCAAAATGCAAATGAATCTCATTTTCTTGTAGGGAATTTATTTCTTAGACTTTTTGACTTTTTGAAGGAAGCTGGAGATCTCTTGTGCGCTCAATGCTCGGTCGAAATAGGCAATTTCGTCGAGTTTACCGTGAAAATCGATTTCACCCTCAGCAGCCCCACCAAAAACGAACCGCCTTGTCTCGTCTTCATTTCTGTAATGTGGCTCGGATGGCTCGTCCAAAACACGTTCTCCGTTCAACCAAAGTTCGCATCGGTCCGGTCGAACAACCACCGTCACGAGATGCCATGTTCTCGGTTCGACGGTTTTCAATGAGCCCCTCCCTGGGACCAGCGTTAAAACCGGGGCTCTATCTTTTTTGGGATTGGCCAAGCTCAGGTTCGCCCTGTTCCATTCAGCCACAAGATTGTTCAAGGTAATGTTGTTGTTGATCACCCCGTTCCACATCCAAAACTGAACGGTGAATGACTCGCTCGCAGGAACGGTCAACTCGACCCTTCCTCCGGCGAAATGTGCCGCGCGGGAGTCGTGATCCTCCTTAACTTCCGCTGAATGCACTCCCGGCAAATGCCGAGCTACTGCGCCCCGGTAAATACCGTCGTGCCCGTTCCCGGTGGCGTCCACGGCCTTGCTTCCGCCTTGCTCGCCCAAGCGCCAGTAAGCGGTGGGCTTGGCCGCCATCACAGCCTGGGCGTAGGCCGATTGCGGCTCGGCGTATTGTTTTCGTTTTTCCCCCGAGGCCTGTTCGAGCAGTCGCGTGACTTCCTCGACGATGCGCGACTCCGCATTCACCTCCAGCCCAGCCGTCCGCGCCGGCCAAGTCGTGTACCCTCCAAGCAAATGCTGCTCCGCCGGCGGGATGTATCCACTCGCGCCGTTCGCCAGGCTGATATTGAAAGTAAGCGGCAATGGGCTGGCTGTCTTCAACTTTAACCCGGTCAGGCCATACACCTCACACGGGATGGCCGTGATGCCAAGTTCACCAATCCGCACCGCCTGCAGCGGCACCGTCTCCAGCGGATTGTCTCGTATCCAGACCGCCTGCTCGGCATAAACCTCGGGGCGGTTGCGCGGGCGGTTGCCGTTCATCTTTTTCAACAGCTCGCTGGCCCAGTTCAGCCGCTTGGCATCCGGTGTGCGCCGGTACAGCTCGATGCGAGACTCGGCAAAGCCAAGCGGCACCACGGTCGAATGCTCCAGCTTGGCCAAACGCTGTGTGACCAACTCGATCAGTCTGTCCACGTACTCATGCATCGTCCACGACTGCGCCTTGGGCAGGCTGTAGTCGCCCCACCACAGGTCACCGCTTGTGCCCTGCGACATGATGCCCACGAACGAGGATTCGCCCTTGGCCAAGCGCTTGGCCAAGCCCTCCGAGAATGCTCCGGCAAAATCGGCGGACAAGCCGTTGTGCCCGGAAAAATAGTGCATCGAGAAATTGGCCAACAAAGCCAACGGCTGCCCGCCTACAGTCTGCACACTCAGGAAACTCAGCCACGGGTCGTCCGGGCCGGTTGGCCCCACCGCGTTGGCGTTGCCATAGCCGGGATGCATGTTTGCCCGGACGGTTTTGCCACCAAACGGGTCGGTCAACTCGCGTCCACGGATGTACGACCAACGCCGGGATGCGGTGTACTCGGCCGCGTCTGCCCTGCCCCATGCCGCCTTGGCCGGCTGCAGGGCGGCGTTCGCATCGATGATTGACTTGGCCAGTTTCGCCGGGAGGAATTTGCGGTACCGAGGATCGGCGCGCGTGCCGAGACAGTAATTCATCGCGCTGGGTGCGCTGTGCGCGTGCGTGGCCGAGATGAGTATGCGGTCGACCGGAATGCCGGTCTTGTCCGAAGCCAGGCGCTTGGCCTCGTCGCACAAGTCCATCGGCACCATGCAACTGTCCACCACCACGATGGCCAACCGCGTCACGCGATCGTCAAGGACGAGGCACCGCGCATGCAACGGATCGCTTATCTTGTTGTCCGTGGCCTCGAGAAAACCGCCGTTCCGAATCACCGGCAACACCGGCGGCGTGACATCCACCTTGGCCGCCCCCGCACGCAGCTCAGCGCGCGCACTCGGCATGGAACCCAGACAAAACAAAACGGCAAACAGAATGGATTTCATTGCGATTGATTTCGGCCAAGCCAAGCCTTGGTCTCCGGCTTGAACCAAAAAATTAGCAGCGGTATGCAAAACGGCAGGCAACACCCGGTCATTCCGAT
>WTHH01000289.1 GCA_011523195.1 Verrucomicrobiales bacterium | reverse complement strand
CCGATCGTGATGGCGGCTTTGAGTCGTGCGCCATCATCGAGATTTTCTACGGCACTACTTTGTCCGGCAGGGAGTGATTGAATTCGTCTCGCGATAGCGTCTGCTGCCCGGAGGTGCAGGAGTTGCATTTGATCGACAACTTTTTCCGAACCATGTTCGGTCGCCATCCGTTGTAACGCCTGTGTCCCGAGTAGGTTCGCGGCAGCCTGAGCCTTGAGGTCAGCGAGATTGTCCTCAACCGATCGAGTGGGCCAGGGAGGAGCAGTCAGTATTTTCTCGATCGATTCGAATCGAGCCTTTCCGTTTCGATAGAGAAAAGTAGGCGGGATGACGACGCCTTCCTCGGCAAGTGACTTGGCTAGAGGCGGCATCGAGCCGGGGCTGATTCCCCCCAACTCCGCGTGATGGGCGCGATTGGCCACGAAGCCAAGCAGCGTCTGGCTGTCGTCGAACACCGGGCTGATGACAGTGACGTCGGGCAGGTGGGAGCCGCCGTGATCGGGATGATTTGTCACGATCATATCCCCCGGGCCAAGCGCTTGGTCAAGCGCAACAGAGCGAATACAGAGGCCAAGCGCGCCGAGATGAACCGGAATATGCGGGGCATTGGTGACGAGTTTTCCACCGGCATCGAGCAGTGCGCAGGAGTAGTCGAGCCGCTCCTTCACGTTTGTGGACACGGCGGTTCGCTGCAGCAATTGTCCCATCTCCTCAACGATCGAGTTAAATCGATTGGTGAACAATTCCAGTTCGACAATCGGGGAGTGATTGCGATCGGTGGTCGATTTGCCGGTCGATATTCGTTCCAATTTGATAGTGCCATTCGATCCGAGAATTCCCTGCCAGTGTTCGCCGATGCTGATGGTGCAAAATCGATCCTGAACGATCGACGGCCCGTCGATTCGTGAACCGTCAGTCAACGATTCTCGCTGAATAATTGGTTCGTTGTTTGTCGCTTCCGTTTGAACATCGAATGTTTCCGTGGGGATGGGCGGCAGTTCCGTCGAGGCAATGACACGGGCTGAGACCACTTCGATCGATTTGTTTTCCGGCCAGTAACCAAACAGTGACTCGTATCGAACGCGAAACGCTTCGGTCAGATCGATCCCGTCCCGGTACTCGATCTCTTCTGCCGATTCCTGTCCTGTGTGGCGAAGCGAGACCAGCCTGCGCCGGATTACGATTTTTTCAGCCTCGAGACCCTCAGCTAGCAAACGGCCAAACGCCTGCTGCTCCAGTTCAGCAATCGTTTCGGGCAAACCGGTGGTCAACTCACTGAGTGGAAGGAGCAGTTGGCGTTCGGAAAATCGTTCCATTACCGCCTCGCGCAATCCACGGGCGCTTAGCAGACCGGAATCGCTTGGGCATAGTACGGTGCTGATCCCCAGTTTTTCAGCGATGGCGCAGGCGTGTTGTCCTCCGGCACCGCCGAAGGCCACCAGCGCGTACTCAGCCGGATCGTACCCTTCCCGTATGGAAATCTTTTGGACGGCGTCGGCCATTCGTTCGTTGGCAATTTCGAGAAAACCGGCAAGCAATTCCTCCTCCGCAGTCGGCTCGGGCAGGGCTGACCGGATTGCCTCAAGTGCCTCCCGGGCGGCTTCGAGATTCACGGGAATGCCGAATTGGCCGGGGTCGAGCCGACCGAGCAGCAGATTGACATCCGTAACCGTGAGTGGGCCTCCGGCGCCGTAACAGGCGGGGCCGGGATGAGCGCCCGCACTCTCCGGCCCGACGAATAATTCCTCGCCGTTGAAGCCGCAGATTGAGCCGCCACCGGCCGCGACAGTCTCGATATTCAATACCGGCGCCAGCACTCGAGCCCGGCCGACGCGATGCTCAAACTGGTAGTCGAAATCGCCATCAAAACGGCAAACATCCGTGCTGGTTCCGCCCATGTCGAAGCCGATGATACGATCGAAGCCGGCCTGTCGTCCGGCCATCGCTGCGCCCACGACGCCCCCGGCCGGTCCGCTGAGGAGGCTGTCCTTGGCCCGGTAATCATCACGGGAAATCAGACCGCCGGCACTGGTCATGATGCGTAGTTTGCCGTTCGTCAACTCGCGTTCAACGCCGTCGAGGTAGCGCGTCATGATCGGCGACAGATAGGCATCGACGACCGTCGTTTCAGCACGAGGCAAAATCTTGATGACTGGGGCCAGATTGCTTGAGACGGAGATATGTTGCCATCCTGACTCGCGGAGATAACTGGCCAGGCGCTGTTCATGCTCAGGGTTACAATGGCTATGCAGACAGACGATCGCGGCGGATTGGTTATCACAAGATGGCGGCGCGACAGCGGGAAGACTCAACGGTTGCAGCGCTTGGCCAATCGCGTCGAGGCGTTCTTCAACACCGACGACCTTGGCTGTGAGGGGGGGCGGTTTTTGCACATTTAACGCGAACAGGTCAGGTCTTTTTTGGTCTCCGATTAGGAGCAGATCCTCGAATCCGTTTGTGATGAACAGCGTGACATCAGCCCCATTTTCCTCGAGCAACGCGTTGGTGCCACGCGTGGTGGCAAGGTGCATGGTGAGCGAAGGTAGTGGCTTGGATGCAATTGTGCCGGTGGCCAGGCGCGCCGCGAGGATCGGTGCCTCCATGTCAAAAACAATCTCGATCGCTTGGCCAAGCGCCGTCCCCTCCGGAAGCGGTTTTGCCAAGCGCAGTGATTGTTCGGTCGACTGTTCGGTGATCGCAATGGGTTCAGTCGCTTGACTAAGCAGCCTGAGCCCTTGGCCAAGCGCAAACTGGGCAGGGATGGGTTGAGAAAGGGAGAAATCAATCTCCGTTGGCGTATGAACCGCCGTCAGCGTGCCGCGTAGGCAACTGCTTGAGAGGACTTTGAGCCGGCGTGTGTCACCTTCTGGTGATTGGGCCAGGCAGTCGGTGAAAGTGCCTCCCGTATCAATCCAAATCTGCCAATACTCTTGCAACGTGGGAGCTTTCTACTGATCGATTTTCGCCTCTTTGAAAATGAACTGAATCGCAAAATCGCCGGTGAGGAGTTTTGCAGGTTGCCCGGCGCGAGTGGTTAGTTTTCCGGACGCCCGTTTTTCGTTTTGGATGATTGAGACTTCAGCGGTGCCTTCCCCGGTTTCCTTTGAGACGAATGCCTTGATTTCGATGAACTGTTTTTTGAGTTCTCCCATGCTGATTTCCGCGTCGCTTCCGGCGAGAACGATCAGGCGCGGAGTGGCAATCTTGATCGGATTTGATTCATCGGAGATGTCTGCAATCTCAAATTCCATGATGTATTGTGAGACGTTCGGATGAATATTTTCCGTGCCGATTTTTTGATAGTGCGTATCGAATGTGACCCGACAACCGGAGGCCAACGATAGGATCATTGCCAGCGTGAATACAGTGTTTTGAATTTTCAGAATGCGGTCAAGCTAGGCGTGCAGGGCCGGCTACTCAAGTTAAAACAGGCTACTCAATGCGTATGTGACGAATCGCTGGAGGCCAAGCCCTCGTTGCGGTAGGGTCGGCCTGTGAAGGTGAGTTTGAAGAAGATTGTTCCGGTTGCCGTCGCTGGGTTGGTGCTAACCGGTTGTGCCTCGTTATCCAAAGTGAATCCGCCAGCCGCGAGCCAAGCGGAACCGATGGTGATCAATGACCGACAGATTATCGGCCAAATGACTGCCAAGGCCACACAGATGATGGATTCAAGTGCAACCGTAGAGATGAAGAAGCTGATCGAAAAGTTAAAAAAAGAACCGAAAGCTAAACTGAAACTGCCGAAGCCTAGTTCTACTAGTGTTGACAAAGCCCAAGAGGCTGTGGCTGTGGTAGGTGGGGTTTACAAGTGTAACATGTGTCCCAGATGGCATGTTGCACCGGCAAGTGGATTTTTAATCGCAGAAGATCTGATTGTGACAAATTATCACGTTGTGGACAATCCAGAGCGATCTGGTTTAGCTGTCAGACTATTCGATGGACGTTTGTTTATGGTTGAGGATGTGGTGGCCGCTAGTGAGAGATACGACTTAGCGGTGTTGCGTTTGCCTAAGACAGGCATTAAGCCAATCACGTTAGGATTAGCAGCTCCTGTTGGATCCAAAATCGATTTAATAAGTCACCCCAATCGAAAGTTCTATACACTTAGTGAGGGAAGGGTAGCTAGGTATTTTGTGACTCAGAGGAATCGTAAGTCGGTTCCGGCCATGGCAATCACGGCTGATTTCGGTAAGGGTTCAAGTGGTGCGCCAGTTCTAAACGAACAAGGCCAAGTGGTTGGTATTGCAGCCAGTACAGAGTCACTCTACTACAATGAAGAGGAAGGCGTTCAGAAAAACCTTCAGATGGTTTTCAAAAACTGCGTACCGGTGAGCCAGTTGCGCGAATTGATCGGCGGTTGAAGTCAGTCCTTACTTGGAACCCGGATACTCTCGACCAGATTCTGCACCTCCTGCGGAGCCTCTGCGGCCGTCTTCGATACAGCGAACGCCACGGCGAAGTTGACTAATGCCCCAACCGCGCCGAACGCATTCGGGGTGATGTCGAGAAACCAGTTCGGCTCCATGCCGCCAAGGAACGAGGTTCCGGGAATGAACAGGATGCCCTTGTGCTGAAACACGTACAGGAGAGTGATGCTCATCCCGGCGATCATTCCGGCGATGGCACCCTGTCGGTTCATTTTCTTGGAGAAGATTCCCATCATTAGCACGGGGAAGATGGACGAGGCGGCCAAGCCGAAAGCAATCGCCACAGTGCCGGCGGCGAAGTCGGGTGGGTTCAACCCGAAATAACCAGCCACTGCGATCGCCCCGACCATGGCCAAGCGGCTGGCATTGAGTTCCTGTTTTTCAGAAATATCCGGCCTAAGGATGCCTTTAAGTAAATCATGGGAGATGGCAGAGGAAATCGCGAGCAACAGACCTGCGGCGGTGGACAAAGCGGCGGCCAAGCCGCCGGCCACAACGAGCGCGATCACCCAGCCGGGTAGCTTAGCTATTTCGGGGTTTGCCAAAACGATGATATCATTGTCGATCTTCGACATCTCGTTGCCATTCCATCCTTCCGCTTTGAATGATTCGTTTTTGTCGTTGTAGTACTGAATCCGCCCATCTCCGTTTTTGTCCTCGAATGTAAGCAGACCGGTTTTCTCCCAGTTTTTGAACCACTCGGGGCGCTTTTCGTATTCGAGGTTCGATGCCGCTTCGCCGACCGGGCCGGTTTGAATGGTTTCAGTGAGGTTTAATCGTGCCATGGCAGCCACAGCCGGGGCGGTGGTGTAGAGGATGGCGATAAATACAAGCGCCCAACCGGCGGAAAGACGGGCGTCGCTGACCTTGGGCACGGTGAAAAAACGGATGATCACATGCGGCAGCCCGGCGGTACCGATCATCAGTGTCAGCGTGTAGACGAACATGTTTAATTTTCCGCCGTTGACACTTGTGGTGTATTCGTTGAAGCCGAGGTCTGTCACCACTCTATCCAGTTTCACGAGAAGCGGAGTTCCATCTAAGGTTGATCCACCCAATCCAAGCTGCGGGATGGGATTGCCGGTCAGGTTGAGTGAGATGAAAACAGCCGGAACGGTGTAGGCAAAAATGAGCACGACATATTGGGCGATCTGCGTGTAGGTAATGCCCTTCATGCCGCCAAGCACGGCGTAGAAAAAGACGATGCCCATTCCGACATAGAGCCCAGTGTTGTAGTCGGTCTCAAGAAAACGGGAAAATGCAACGCCCACGCCTTTCATTTGTCCTATCACGTATGTGACGGAAACGATGATGAGGCAGATGACGGCAACGATGCGCGCGGCTTTTGAATAGAATCGTTCGCCGATGAACTCCGGCACGGTGAACTTGCCATACTTGCGCATGTACGGCGCGAGCATCAACGCCAGCAGCACATAGCCGCCGGTCCAGCCCATGAGAAACACTGAGCCGCCGTAGCCGGCAAAGGCGATCATGCCGGCCATCGAGATGAACGAGGCGGCGCTCATCCAGTCGGCTGCGGTGGCCATGCCGTTTGAGATTGGGCTGACGCTTCCGCCTGCCACATAAAACTCCTTGGTCGATGAAGCCCTGCTCCATATTGCGATGCCGATGTATAGCGCGAACGACAGGCCGACGACGATGTAAGTCCAGGTTTTTACGTCCATGATCGTGGTCTCTGTTATTCGCTGTCCTGAAAGTTGAATTTCCGGTCGAGCTTGTTCATCTGCCGGACGTAAACGAAAATCAGGGCGACAAATACGTAGATCGATCCCTGTTGCGCCATCCAAAAACCGAACTTGAATCCGCCCAGTTTAATTTGGTTCAGAGGCTCGACAAAAAGGATGCCACAGCCAAATGACACGACAAACCAGATCGACATGAGTATCGCCAGAATGCGCAGGTTCGCCCGCCAATAGGCTTTGCGGCGTTCCTTAAGATTCGTTTCGTTTTCCATGGTTTTTAAAATTGGTCTTTGAGAGCACCCCAAATTTCGTTACTGACGGCATCGGGGGATTGGTTCGCATTGATGATCCGGTATCGCTGCGGCTCACCTTCCGCCAGCGCATGAAATCCGTCGAGCACTCGCTGAAAAAAATGATCGCCGGACCGGTCAAACTGATCGTTAGATTCACCGGTCTCCGATTGGCGCCGAGCCACCCGGTCCGTGCTGACTTCGAGCGGAATGTCGAGCAGCAGGGTGATGTCCGGCTTGGTCTCACCGACGGCTAGGTCGATGGCTCGCTGCACCTTGGCCAAGTCGAGACCCCGGCCGTAACCCTGATAGGCCAGCGACGAGTCGTAATAACGATCGCACAGCACCACGCAGTCATTGGC
>WTHH01000434.1 GCA_011523195.1 Verrucomicrobiales bacterium | reverse complement strand
CGAATGTAGCGCGGCTTCTCCTCGTCCTTGGTTTTCTTGTTTAGGAGAATCTTGACTAGCAGTTCGGAGGTTTTGCTGGAGCGCGAACGCCAGATGATGTCGCGGCCGGCCGGGGTGTCCCAGTCGCTGCCGATGGCCTCAAGCCAGGCACCGAAGAACTTGTCCTGCTGCTTGTCGAGCGCAAGGCCAAGCGCCTCGAGGTACCAGCGGTCTTTGCCGTCATGCTGCTGCGCGAGCTTGGTCCAGAGCGCCGGGGCTTCCGGTGACTCGTTGTGGCGCAGCGCGATGGCGCAGGCGCGGCGAACGCCGGCGTCCTTGTCGTTGACCATCTTTTTCACGAACGGAATCACGTCGAGCCCGCGCTCGCGAGCGATGCGAATGCCGGTGATGCGGATATCCGGGTTATAGTCCTTCAACGCAAGGTTGATGTATTTCTTCTCGGCACCTTTGATGCGAGCGAGCAGGTGAAGGGCACGGGCGCGAATGCGTTGGTCGTCACTTTTCCAAAGCTCAAGCAGTGTGCCTTCGGCCTTGGCGCCGACCTTATGGAGTTGCTGCCATGCGACGTAGCGCTCGGACATGTTTGGCGAGGAAAGCATCGAGCTGGCGGTACGGTTCTTCGCAATCTTGTACGCCTTGGATTTGCCCTTCGGCGTGAGGCGGTAGATGCGGCCGGTCATCTGGCCCTTTTTGTGGTCGGTCATGTGGTGGCCGCCCACGTGGCCGTCATGCCAGTCGGCAACGAACACCGAGCCGTCGGGGGCGGTGCAGACGTCGGACGGGCGGTACCACGGATCCTTGCTCGTGAGCATGTTGACCGTCTCGCCGGTGTAGCCGGCACCGCTGCGCTTGACTGGGTAGGCGCGCACCACGCGCGGGCCGGCGTCGCAGTGCATCATTTGCCCCTGAAAAACGGACGGCAGCAGTTTACCCTCGTAGATCGCGATGCCGGTCGGTGAACCCTGGCCGGTCTGGATGAGGTTTGGGATCACGCCCGGGTCGTTTTGGTGCCAGTGACGAGAGGGTACGTCCTTTTCCTGATTGGTGCGCTGGGTGCGCCAGCCGCGCCCGGTGAGTTCGTCGGTGTAGCCGTAGTTGCCGAACTCCATGACATAGTTGATGCGTACGCCCTTGTTGCCATCGTCGTCATTGTCCGACTGCCAGATTGTGCCGAACGAATCTACGGTGACCTCGTAGTTGTTGCGGAAGTTGAAGCCGAGCGTCTCGACCCCGCTCATGTCGAGGTTGCAGCGGAACACGAGCCCTTGCCGGTACGGCTTGCCGCGACCGTCGATCTCGTTGCCGGCCTTGTCGACGATGAAGTTTTTACCGTCCGGCGTTTTCAGGCGACGTCCGTCGTTGCCGATGTTGAAATACAGTTTACCGTCCGGTCCGAACACGAATGCGTGTGCGCCGTGGTCGTGATCTACGCCTCCGATGCCATTGAACACCACCTGCGGCGGGCCGTCGGCCTTGTCATCACCGTTCTCGTCGGTGAAGACCAGGATCTTTGGTGAGCAGGAAACGATCACCTTGGTGCCGAGTACACAGATGCCCAGCGCTGCGTTGACGTCGTTGCCCTGATAAAAGGTTTTCGCGACATCGGCTTTGCCGTCGCCGTCGGTGTCCTCAAGGATGCGAATGCGGTCGCCGTCGGGCTGGATTTTGCCCCACGGCTTGAAGAGGCGGTAGTTCACGCCCTCGGTCACCCACACGCGTCCCTCGGCGTCGATATCCATGTTGGCCGGGTTGACCAGCATCGGCTCGGAGGCAAACAATGTGGCCTCGAGTTCCGGGTGAGGTATGAGCTGCTTGGCCTGCTCGGCGGCGGCGGCCGGGCCGTGGCGTTGCGCGGAAAGATTCGTCGCCAGCGCCAGGGCTGCGGCAACGGTCAGGGTCGATTTGATCCAGTTCAGTTTCATGTCAAAAAAAGTCTCGTTAATCGGCTAGAGACCGGGATCAAGCCACAAAATGGAGCGGCATTCAACCCATCACTAGGGGGTGGGTTGCGCTTGGATTCGCATCCTTTTTTTCGCATCCTCTGCGCCCTTTTATGAGCAGCGCTCAAAACATTGAAAACCCGGATGTCATCCTGATTGGCAGCGGCGTCATGAGCGCCACGCTCGGTGCGGTATTGAAGAATCTTCAACCCGACTTGAAGGTTCAACTGTACGAGGTCACTGAGGAGTTGGCGCAGGAGAGTTCCAACGGCTGGAACAACGCCGGCACCGGCCATGCCGGCATCTGCGAACTGAGCTACACCCCGAACCGCGGCGATGACGGCGAGGTCAATGTGGCCAAGGCGATCGAGATTTTTGAGCAGTTCGAGCAGTCGAAATATTTCTGGGGCTACGCTGCGCGCAACGGCATGATCGATGACCCGAAGAAATTCGTCAGCCCCGTGCCGCACATTTCGTTTGTGTACGGGCAGGAACAGGTGGACTTCCTGCGCTCGCGACACAAGGGAATGAGCGCGCATCATTTTTTCAGCAGCATGGAATACACGGAGGACCGTGAGACGATCCTCAAGTGGGCGCCGCTGCTGTTGGCCGGGCGTGACGATACGCCGATCGCCGCGACCAAGGTGGACGGCGGCACGGACGTCAACTTTGGCACCCTGTCCCAGATGCTGGTCGAGTGGCTGGGGGAGCAGGCTGGTTGCGGCTACGCGACACGACATCGCGTGGTTGATCTCACGAAAACACCCGATAGGAGTTGGGGTGTGAAGGTGAAGAATCTGGAGACCGGCCGGACGTTTTACAACACGGCCAAGTTCGTCTTTATCGGGGCCGGGGGCGGCAGCCTGCCGCTGTTGCAAAAGTCCGGCATCGAGGAGAGTCGGGGATACGGCGGCTTTCCGGTCGGCGGCCAATGGCTGGTTTGTCACAAGCCGGAAATTGTCGAGCAGCACGTGGCCAAGGTCTACGGCATGTCGCCCGGCGCGGCGCCCACGATGGCGGTGCCGCATCTCGACACGCGAATCATTAACGGCAAAAAGGCGCTGCTGTTTGGCCCGTACGCGGCGTGGACGACCAAGTTTTTGCACAAGGGCGGCAGCTATTTCGATCTCCCCGGATCGGTGCGCTGGGACAACATCGCGTCGCTGATCAAGGTCGGGCTGCACAACATCCCGCTGGTGCAGTACCTCATTCAGCAGGGCACCCAGAGCATGAACACCCGCATGGGTGAGTTGCGGAATTTTTATCCGGATGCAAAAAACGAGGACTGGGAATTAATCGACGCCGGTATCCGGGTGCAGGCAATCAAGCAGGTGGATGGCGACGCCGGTATCGTCCATTTCGGCACCGAGGTGTTGTCCAGCGCGGATCGCTCCATCTCGGCATTGCTCGGCGCATCGCCGGGCGCGTCGGTATCCGTGAACATCATTCTGGAGATCGTCCGCGAATGTTTCAGCCACCTGCTCGAGACCGACGAAGGCCACGCTCGTATGAAGGAGATGATCCCGTCCTACGACGAAAGCCTCGTAGACCCTTCTAAGGCCAAGCGCCAGGCGACCCTCAGCAAAAAGGCAGAAAAGTCACTAAAGCTCATCTAGCCAAGCGCTTGGCCAAGGGACTATTTTATTAACCACGAAGTTCACTTAGCGGGACTCGGTAAGCACAAGTGTTTTTCCGCCCAACTGGTATCTTAGTGGTATTTTGAAAATCCGAGTAAATCCGTGTCTCACCCCGGGGACGGCCGGGACAGCCGACCCTGCCTCTCCCTGTCTAGAGAGAGGCAGTTTTTGAGCATGTTTTTCGATCGAAGCTGTAGCGTCTCGGCTTATGGCAGGGTGGGTTCGTTGCTCTTGGCTGACTTGGCTCCGGTTTTTTTGAAGATGATGATGTGTTGCCGGGGTAGCACGGAGATCGTCTCGACCCACTCGAGCGGGTGCGGAGTGGCCTCCTTCAAAACCTGAAGTTGGGACATCTTGTGCAGCAGCTTGATCGGAACGTTTGGATCCTCCATCCGATACTCGACGAACGCGATGCGCCCTCCCGGCTTCAGCGCCTTGCAGATGTTTTGCATCATCTCGTATGGGTGCGAAAACTCATGGTACACGTCAACCATCAGCGTGAGATCGATAGTGTTTGCCGGCAGGTTCGGATTCTGAATTGTTCCCAGCACACCCTCGACGTTGTTGATGCCGGCGTTTTTCAGGTTGCGCTTCAGCAGGTCGAGCATCTCCTGCTGGATGTCGACGCCGTAGACTGTGCCCTTGGGGCCGATCACGCGCGAGATGCGTCGTGCGAAATAGCCTGTGCCCACCCCAATGTCGGCCACCTTGTCGCCGGCTTTGAGCTTGAGCGCCTTGATCAGGGTCTGTGGTCGTTCCTCAGCCTCGCGCGAGGAGCGCTCCAGCCAACCGGCACCGAGATGTCCCATCACGTGGGCGATCTCGCGGCCCATGTAAAACTTGCCAATGCCATCGCGGCTGTGGCGGGTACGATAAGTGTAGCGCGGATTGTCTGGATCGACGCGCACGCCGGGAGTCTTCGTTGCCGCTGCCTGACCAAGCGCGGACGAACCTTGGCCAAGTGCAACCAACGTGGTCACGAGGCCAACGATCAAAAACTGACGGTTCATGCGGCCAAGCTACCCTTGGCCAAGCGCGATGACAAGCGGCAGCGCTTGGCTTGATAAACCGCGCTTGGTAAGCTCCTCCGGATATGGCACTGGCAAAAAAACTACTACACACGCGCTACCGCGTGAACGATCTGGAAAAGACGGTTGAATTCTACAAGACCGTCCTCGGACTGGAGGAGGTGCGACGGCACAAGTCGCCGCGCGGCTCCGAGTTGGCCTTTCTCAAGGCGCCGGAGAGCGAGGAAACCATCGAGATCTGTCACTTTCCCAACAGCGGCCCGGTGGAGGTGCAGGAGGATTTGACGCATCTCGCGTTCGAGGTCGACAGCCTGGAGGAGTTTGGCAAACACCTCGCCTCGCTTGGTATCGAATACTCCGACGGCCCAACGATGAAGGAAGCCGGCGGAGGCTTTGCTTTTGTAGATGCTCCTGAGGGCTACGAGATCGAGCTGATCGAAATTGCCAAGTAGCCACTTGCCGTGGCAGCGAAGATGAACGCACTCAAGGTCACGCTGTCGGCATACGAGCAGGCTCATAAGTTCATTTGGGGAGAGGGCTTCCTCAAGATGCTGTCAGTGCCGCTGCTGCTGACGGTGCTGTATTTCCCCGTCATGGTCGGCGCCTGCTACGCCTCGGCGGCGATGGTCGTCGAGTTTTTCGAGAGTCAGTTGGGATTGGATGGCGACTACGGCGGCTGGGCCTGGGTAGAGTGGTTGCTGGAGATCGTTTTGTTCCTCGGGATCGGTGCGCTGGGGTTCCTCACTTACCGCACGGTGGTGCTGTTATTTTATTCACTCTATCTCGACAGAATTGCCGAGCGCGTCGAGAAAGACATTACCGGCCATGTCATTGAGTGCAAACGACCGCCCTCGCAGATTTTGAAACGGATGCTCGTCATGGCGATCATCACCATCCTCGGCACCTTTCTCATGCTGATGATTGAGTTGGGCGCGAACCTAGTACCGTTGATCGGAGGGTTGGTCGCCCTGGCGCTGATCATCCCATGCGAAATGTTTTTGACCGGCATCGGCTTCGTTGATCCCTACTTCGACCGTGCCGGTCTCAGCGGGATGGAGAGCTTTCGCGTCATGCGGCGGCGCTTTTTTACCATCGCCGTGTTCTCGGCAGCCGGAGGCCTCATTTTGCTGATCCCGATATTCGGTTGGATTCTCGCCCCGACCTATTCCGTTGTGGCCGGCGCCATCCTCGCGATGAATATTCAAAAGAAAAAAGAGGGAGCTTCACCAGAAACAAAATCAGCGAACGCCGCCGCCCCTCCACCGAATTTGTCATCCAAGGCAACCTCCCCTCCGTTACTTCCTCCAGAAGTAAGTCCCACAAAAAACAAAAGAGAACCCAAGCCGGGCAAAAGCGAATACTAATCCTTTGACCAACCAACCCTTGGTCAAGCGCTTGGTTTGCTGGGATGGATACTTGACTAATTTGGTCGGGATTCTAGTTTTCTCGCGGCATGAAATTGTCGCAAAGAGGCGAATATGCACTGCGGGCACTTTTGGTTCTGGGAATGAACCACGGGCCGGAGGTCGTGCGCATCAGGGACATCGCGCAGCAGCAAAACATTCCGCGACGTTTTCTTGAGCAGATTCTGAATGACCTCAAGTCGGCTGGCTTTGTCCAAAGCCGCCGCGGCGTGGCTGGGGGGTATCGCCTCCAGCGTGCCCCCGATGAGATTTCGTTGGCAGACATTATTCGGCATCTGGAGGGGCCGCTCGCGCCGGTGGGTTGTGTGAGCGTGAATTACTACCAGCGTTGCTCCTGCCCGGACGAAGCCAAGTGCGCCATCCGCAGCGTGATGCAGGAAGTGCGCGACGCAATCGTCGGCGCTCTCGAAGGAGTCACGGTGTCTCATCTCTGCGACCGGGTTCGCGATCTCCAGGGTCCGATGGACAATCCCCTTGACTACATCATTTAGTCAAACCGGCCCGTTGCGTTTCTCGTTGGCGCGGGCGCCGAGGTTGCCGTAGCGGTGGTAGTCGACGCTGAGCGTCTGCTCCTGCAGGTAGCGGAGCAGCTCGACGCGGCCGGCGGCGAGCACGGGGTCGCAGGAGATCGTCGCCCCCGCGGCGGCCGCCGCGCGCCACAGCGCGTCGGGGACGCGGCTCGGGTCGGCGTAGCGGACGCGCGCGGTGTGTCCGTCCGAGAGGGCCGCAGCCAGCTCGGTGTCGCTCTCCTCGACGAACTCGATCGCGG
>WTHH01000398.1 GCA_011523195.1 Verrucomicrobiales bacterium | reverse complement strand
AAGAACTCGCTCATTCGCGGGATCGGATCGTGGTCGATCGGAATCTCCGACACCTCCCGCACATTTTCCCCGGCCACGTAACAAACGATCACAGCGGCATCGTGTTCTGCAGCCAAGCGGTACATGGCCTCGCTCCGCGCCGTTCCAGTGAGGTTTAGCACCTTCGCGCCGGCTGCGAGACAGGCCTTGGCCACCTCGAAATCGTACGTCTCAGCCGAGATCACAATCCCCTCGTCGGCCAATTGCCGGATGACCGGCAGCAGTCGTTGTTGTTGGCCGTTGGCATCCACACGCTCCGCTTGACCAAGCGTGGACTCGGCGCCGATATCCACCACCGATGCGCCCAGCTCCGACAGCACCCGGCCTCGTTGGACGGCGGCATCCACGAACAGGCAGACACTTTCTCGATACCACGAGTCTGGCGAAAGATTGACCACACCCATGAGAGCCGGCCGGCCGTCGGCGATGGTAAATTCATCGGTGAGTTTGATCGGGGATAGCGCCACATCCAGCGCCTCCCCATGCTCAGCCACAATGGCAGCCATATCTTTCAGGCCAAGCATCGTCAGGGCATGGGTGGCTGTGGGGGCGTAGGCGCCACCGGCGTGTTGGTCTTGCCGTTAAGCGCATCGAGCCTCACTTGCCACAGCGGCATCGTCGGCAGCTCCTCAGCCAGGCGCGTGTAGAGTTTGCGTTCCTGCTCCGCTTGGCCAAGCCGCTTGGCCAAGCGCCCGGCCATTAGTCCTGCTTCCTTCACCCAGAATGGGTCCATCTTCTCGTTGGCCGAACGAAGGTTTCCACCAAACACGATCTCGAGGCAGTGATCGAGGGCCTGCTGCAGAAAGCGCTCCGACACATCGGTTTCCCCCTCGGTATCCGCCTGCCCAGCCAGCACACGGGCGAGGCCGAGCTTGGCCTGGCTGCGGGTGGTCACATCCGCCCCGGGAAGTTCGGTGACGGTCTGAAACGCCGCCGTGGCCTGTGCGTATTCGCCCAGTTGCAGGCGACAGTCGCCCAGGCGTCCCCACGCCGCGGCGTTGAGCGGGCTGTTGGTCATCTCCATCGCAACCCGTTCGTAGTGATTGATCGCCTGAACGAGGTTCGTCGGCGTGCGGGCGGTCTGCTCGGCTGCCACGTCGCCAAGGTAAAACTCGGCCCGCGCCAACTCGCCCAACGGCGCGTTGGTCGCATTGACGACCGCAGTCAACAGCGTCTCGGCCTCAGCGTGGTTTTGCCGAAAAAACGCGGATCGCCCCGCACTCAGGCGAGCCTCCCATGACAGGTCGCCGGCGAGTTCGAGAAGGTTTGTATTTTCAAAAAGTCGACGATAGACCTGCTCCGCCTCGGCGAATTTGCCGGACTGAAAATGAAAGTCGGCAATCCACTTTTGCGCCAGCGGCGCGAGGTGGTTGGTCGGGAATCGCTCGATGTAATTCGTGAACAGTTGAAACGCCTTGGCCGAGTTGCCGGCCTGATGATTCAGCCAGGCGCGATCGAACTCCGCCTGCGACAGTGCCTTGTGAGCGGGGTAATTGGTCACCCACCGGTCGTACTCAAGAATGGATGAAACCCAGCTACCGTCCATGACGTGCGTTCTCGCAACAGCCAGGCGCGTCTCCGCGAGCAGCGACGATTGCGGGAAGGCCTTGGCGAAAGAGGCCAGCACCTCGCGAGCCTCCGACGGTTTGCCCTGGCGGTTGAGCGACTGCCCGTAGAGCAGCATGCTGCGGTCGCTGTAATAACTGTTCGGGAACCACTCGAGCAGGTTGCTGACCGCCTGACCCGCGCTGGGCAGATCGAGCCGAACCACGCCGGATCGAACGATCTGGTACAGCGCCCGATCCACCAGTCGATCGTCGCGGCCGACCGTGTTGGTGGTGATGTTGATGGCCGCCCAGTAGTTGCTGATCGCGGAGGCGTGCTCGGATCCCTCAAACAAACAATCAGCGACCTTGAACTGCGCCACCGCCTGCTCACGCGAACGCGGCAGCTCTTGAACGGCATTCATGAACGCATCTCCGGCCGCCTTGATTTGAAACGCTCGCCCGGACAGCACGCTCCACTCCCACAATGACCAGCCGCGCCCGGCCCACGATTTGCCCAGCAAGTCCTTGTCCGAGCCGGACTGCAGCACCACGTCGAAATGCCCGATCGCCTCGCTCAACAGGTTGGTCGACTTCGGCTTCCCGGCTTCCGGCAGCGCGTAGAATTGGCGCAACCGAAGCTCGCCCAGTGTCATGTGCGACAGGCCGGTCGCGGGATCGTTGGGGTGCTGAATAAAAAACCTCTCCAGCCGCTGTATGGCGTTGCTAAGCCGGTTCCCCTCCACGTACACGTTGGCAATTTTCAACAGGGCCGACCGGCGCCAATCTACCGGTGTGTTGGTGGTCAGGTTTTGCTCGTAAACCGAGATGGCATCGTCCGGCTTTTCCATTTCACGCAGGACATCGCCGTGAAAATCAGCCGAGCGCGCGGTGAAAACCGGGTCCGCGATCCCCCGGGCCAGTTGCACAAGATTCGTCGCCCCGCTCAACGCCTGATCGAGACTTTTCTCGGCAAGATACACCGAGGCGAGCAGGTGATACTTCTGCCAAAACCGCTCCGGGGTCAGGCCTTCGTCCGAAAGGTTTTCGAGCAGCAACCGCGCCGCACCAAGCTCCTTCAACTCAAAGTAAGCATTGGCCAAAAGCAGGCGACCGTCGATGACTAGTTCCGCAGTGGGCGTGGCATTGGCAGATTTTTGAAACGGCCCATCCGCCGGCTCCAGCGTGGCGATCAACTGCTTCAGTTCATCAAGTTGATAGTAGGCCTGCGCCTGACCAAGCGCAGCCTCCAGTGCCCGGGCGGACTCCGGATAATTCTCCATCAACAGCCCGTACGCCTCAGCCGCCTTGGCGAATTGGCTAAGCGCAAACTGGGCCTCGCCGATCCAGAACAGGTAACGATCCGACCAGGTGCCCGCCGTGGATAGCCCTGCCTGAAGCTCGGTGACCATGGCCTCGAATTGGCTCAGTTGGAATCGCGCCTGATTTTCCAGCAACACTGCCTCCGGCTTGAGCGCCGAGTCGGGATACAGCAGCACGAACGCCTCCAGTCGCTCAATGGCGGAGGCATAGTTATCGTTCCGGAAAAACCGCTTAGCCACGTCGAACGCCAGTCGCGCCCGCACCTCCGACTGCGCCCCGGCCGGGGTCTCCGCTTGGCCAAGCGCGGCCGCCGTGACGGTCAGGCTCAACGCAATCAGCAATGTTCGAGTCGGTGATCTCATTTTCCTTCCAGCAGATGCTCCATGCCAAGTGCACCGGCGAGGAACCGTCCAGTGTGGCTTCCCGGCGCGGCGGCGATCCGTTCCGGCGGCCCCTCGGCAACGATCCGGCCGCCATCGTTGCCTCCTTCCGGCCCCAAATCAATCACCCAATCCGCGGACTTGATGATATCCATGTTGTGCTCGATCACGATGAGGGTGTTGTTGGCATCCCGCAACCGCACAAGCACATCCACCAGTCGGGCCACATCATGAAAGTGCAGACCGGTCGTCGGTTCATCCAAAATGAATAGCGCGTGGTCGCGCGACTGCTTTGTCAACTCGGTTGCCAGCTTGATGCGCTGCGCCTCACCGCCGCTCAGCGTCGTGCCCTGCTGTCCCAGCTTCAGGTAGCCCAGGCCCACCTCGGAAAGCGTGGCACACGGGTCGCAGATTTTTGGCACCGCCCGAAAGAACGTCATCGCCTCGTCGACGGTCATCTCGAGCACGTCGGAAATATTTCGGCCCTTGTAATGAATTTCCAGTGTCTCGCGGTTGTAACGTCGGCCGTTGCACGACTCGCACGTCACGTAGATCGGCGGCAGGAAATTCATCTCGATTTTCAGCACACCGCCGCCCTGACACTTTTCGCAGCGACCGCCCTTGACGTTGAAGCTAAATCGGCTCGCCCCGTAGCCGCGAATCTTCGACGCCGGAAGCGCGGCAAACAGGTCGCGAATCTGATTGAAAATCCCGGTGTAAGTCGCCGGGTTGCTGCGCGGTGTCCGGCCGATCGGCGACTGGTCAACGACGATCACTTTGCCCAGCGCCTCCTCGCCGCGCAGTTGATCAAACGCGCCGGGCCGATCCTTCGACTTGTAAAATTTCCGGAACAACGCCCGGCGCAGCACGTCGTCGACCAGTGTACTTTTGCCGGAACCGCTAACGCCAGTCACGCATGTGATCGTCCCTAGCGGCACCTTCAGGTGGACGTTCTTCAGGTTGTTTTCCGTCGCGCCGATCACCTCGATGAATCCACGTGCGCTGTTCGGCCCGACACGATCCGCGGGCACATCAATCTGGTAATCTCCCCGCAGATACTTCGCCGTGAGCGACTTCTTGTCGGCCAGAACACTGGCCAGCGAGCCGGCCGCGACCACCTCGCCCCCGTGCGCTCCGGCTCCCGGCCCCATGTCGATCACGTGATCCGCACGCCGTACGGTCTCCTCGTCGTGCTCGACCACCAGGACAGTGTTGCCCAAGTCGCGCAGGCCCTCGAGCGTCTTAAGCAACTGCTCATTGTCGCGCGCGTGCAGGCCAATGCTCGGCTCGTCGAGAATGTACAGCACACCGACCAGCCCGGCGCCAATCTGCGTAGCCAACCGGATCCGCTGCGCCTCCCCTCCGCTGAGCGTGCCGCTCGTGCGATTGAGGTTCAGATAACCCAGCCCAACGTTTTGCAAAAATCGAAGCCGTGAGGTGATCTCTCCGATCACGTCCGCCGCAATTTTTTCGCCCAATTCATCGAGCTGCAGACCGCAAAAAAACACAAGCGCCTCATCGATCGACAACCGGCAAACGTCCATGATCGACAAGCCGCCAAACCGAAATTCCCCGTCTGGTTGATGTTCACTAGACAGCGTCACGGCCAGCACTTCCTCGCGCAGACGTTGACCGCCACACGACTCACAGGCCTGCGGGCTCATGAATGCCCGAAGCCGTCTCCTCGTGGTCTCGCTACTAGTCTCATCAAACAACCGGCTGAGATTGGCCAAAATCCCCTCGAACGGCTTGGCGGTCACCGTTTCCTTGCCGGCGCGAGTGAATGAAAAAGAAATCTCCTCCTCGCCCGAGCCGTGAAACAGCGTCTCCTTGAAGCGCTTGGCCAAGCGGCGGTACGGCTTGGCCAAGTCCTGTCCGTAATGCGCAGCGATCGCCTTTAGCAGTCCATTGTAATGAGCAACCATCCTTGCACCGCCCTTTGTCCAGGGCAGAATGACGCCATCGTCCAGCGATTTTTCCGGGTCGCCCACCATCAACCCTTCGTCGAACACCGGCCGTTGGCCAAGCCCCGAGCAGGCCGGGCAGGCGCCGTAAGGTGAGTTGAACGAAAAATGCTTCGGCGTCATCGGGTCGTAGCTCCTGCCGGTTCCCGGGCTGGTCAACCTGTTGGACAACCGGCTCTCCCGCCACTGGGTTCGCTCGAGATCAGGAGTCTGGTGCAGTGCCACGATGGTTCCCTCGCCCCACTTCAGGCAGGTCTCGACCGAGTCAGCCAGGCGCCCGCGCGCCTTGTCGCTGACGATCAACCGGTCGACCACGACCTCGATGGAGTGTTTCTTTTTCCCATCAAGCGGCACCCGCGCGTTTGCCTCCAGCTCCGTCAACTCGCCGTCGATCCGTGCCCGGACGAACCCCTCCCGCGCCAGTTTTTCCAGCACGTCACGAAACTCGCCCTTTTGATTTTCCACCACCGGCGCGAGCAGCATCACCCGTGTATCCTCCGGCAAACCAAGCAACTGCTCGATGATGTCACTTGTCGTAAGGCTAGAGATCGGCTCACCACTCTCAGGGCAATGTGCCTGGCCGACATTGGCGAACAGTAGCCGCAGGTAGTCGTAAATCTCAGTCGTCGTGGCGATGGTCGAACGCGGGTTGCCACCGGAGGAACGCTGCTCGATCGCGATCGCCGGCGAGAGACCCTCGATGTGGTCGATGTCCGGCTTTTGCAGTTGATCCAAAAACTGCCGTGCATATGAGGAGAGCGTTTCGACGTATTTACGCTGTCCCTCGGCGAACAGCGTGTCAAACGCCAGCGACGACTTGCCCGAGCCACTTGGCCCGGTGATCACCACCAATTGGTCACGCGGGATCTCGAGCGAAAGATTCTTGAGATTATGCTCTCGCGCACCGGAAATTTTGATCAACCCCTTGGCCACCGTAAAGGTGCATCGTAAACCGCCCCCAGCGCTTGGCCAAGCGTGAGGAATAGCAGAACCTCAAAATGTGGCTGGGATAAAAAAGTTGAGTGCTCTAAATTCCAACGGACGCGAAAGAACTGACGCCAAGCGATACCGTTGCGACAGGTAAAGGACGCCATAAAGAAAATCGATTCATGAAGGCTCAAAACCAGTACCTCAAGTTCGTCAAGTGGGAGGAAACCGACGCACTTTACGTGGGCTACTGTCCGAACTTGTTCCCATGGGGTGGCGTTTGCCACGCAGAAACCGAAGCGGACGCCTACAAAAAACTTTGCACTCTGGTGGAAGAAGAAATCGTGGAATTGGAGTCAAAGGGAAAAACGCTTCCACCGCCCAGCACGAGACTCATGCGTGAGGCGATCCCTGCCCAACCAAACGAGGGAGAGTGTTTAGTTTTCAGTTTCAAGTTTTCAGACGTACGCGGATAATACCGTCCTCGTACCTCCTCCCTCCTTCTCGAAATAACTCACGCGAAGCCGCGAAGGCCGCGAAGGAAAAGGCACTTGGTTTAGATCCTTTTATGATCCTCCCAATCTGCGTTCATCTGCGTCCTATTTTCCGCGCCGTAGAATCCGCTGCAGTATCGGCTCGATCTTGTCC
>WTHH01000077.1 GCA_011523195.1 Verrucomicrobiales bacterium | reverse complement strand
GGGCGGCACAAAGCCAGTTCAGCCGGTTGATCAGCAACCGGATCGAGTGGTCGAACGATTTGGGCTTGAACCACTCGCGCAGGCAGGCAAGGGCGAGCGCTTGGCCCGCGGCTTTTGCGTCCGGTTCTCGGGCACGATCGCGGCCCAGCTCGAGGTCGCGAAAGCGTGTGATCTCAAACGCCTCGACCCGCTTGGGGGCGGGGTCAAATTCACACTCCGGCTGGGTGGTGAGTTCGTCGGGAAACAGCTTCCGCACCCAGTCCAACTCGATGGCCGAGGCCAGGCTGAGCAGCGTCTGGGCGCGGTTGCCCCGGGCCGAGATCTGTCGAATCTCGGCGACGACGAGCAGCGGCGATTGCTGAACGACACTCTCGCGAACCAGCGTGCCGCTGCGGCCGTGCGGCAGTTTGCAGTGGAGCGTGCCAGTGTCGCGGCGCACGCAGATTTGGTCGGCGAACGCGGAGAGGATGCAGAACCGCAGCGCGGTGGCTTTCGAGCGATCCGGCTCCGCGTTTTCGTCGGTGGTCATGCCGTGGCGCTTGGCCAAGTGCAGCAGTTGACCAAAGGTCGCTTCGGCCTCTCGGCATGCGCCGGCGTGGATGCCGTGTGCCCGGCAGTCGTCGATGTTGTAACGGCGCGCGCGCGCAAACTGCCACGCGCGGATCAGCACCTCGAAGTCGGAGCCGGCCCCATCGCGGAACGGTTCCTGCGCGGCCTGCACTTTTTTGTCGTCGCGCGCTGAGCGGACGAGGATGTCGCGTCCGCTGAGGAAGGCGGCACACAGGGCGGCCTCGTTGACGCAGCCCCGGCGTCCCCCCTCGATCATCATCCGGGCAAAGCGCGGGTGCATCGGCAGACGGAGCATTGCTTGGCCAATCTCGGTTAGCCCGCCGCCGCCGATGGCCAAGCGCTTGGCCAAGGCACCGAGTGAGCGCAGTAGATTTTCGGCAGTTTCAACAGCGGCCGGCTCCGGTTTGTCGAGCCAGTCGAAATCCACCGCGCGTTGGATGCCGGCGGATTGCAGCATGAGCACCGCCTCGGCAAGGTCGGTTCGGTGAATTTCCGGGGTATTGTGCTCGGGCCGGTTGAGGTGACCGCTCTCGGTCCAGAGCCGGTTGCAGGTGCCGGGTGCGGTGCGACCTGCGCGGCCTGCACGTTGGTCAGCAGAGGCGCGGCTGATCTCCTCAATGAGCAGCGTGCCAAAGCCACGTTCGCTGTCGAACCGGGCCACCCGGGCGAGGCCGCTGTCGATGACGTGGCGGATGCCGTCGATGGTCACGGAAGTCTCGGCGACGTTTGTCGCGACGACGACCTTGCGTCGGTTACATTCGCCGAAAGCGCGATCCTGATCTGCCGGCGGCAGTTCGCCGTGCAGCGGGATCAAATCCACCGGCTCGGCGAGGCGACGCCGGCTGAGCGCGCCGATTGTGCCTCGGATTTCGCCCATGCCGGGCATGAAAATCAGGATGTCTCCCGGCGAGTCATTTCGCAAAATCAACTCCACCGCGTCGGCCGCCTGCTCGGTGACCGGGTCGCGGTTACGGTATTGGCCAAAGCGGATCTCGACCGGGAACGTGCGCCCGTCGGAGGTGAGCACGGGGCAGGGCGCGTCCGGTGCCTGGCCAAGGTAGCGGGACACCGAGCCGGTCTGAATGGTGGCCGACATGACGACGATCTTCAGGTCGTCACGGCTCGTGCGCTGGAGTTTTTTGACGAGGCCAAGCGCGAGGTCACTCATCAGGTTGCGCTCGTGAAACTCGTCGAACAACACGGCACCGACGCCGGTCAGTTCGGGGTCATCCTGCAGGCGGCGCAGCAGCACGCCCTCGGTGATGAACTCGATTTTCGTCTTCGGGCCGGTGTGATTTTCGAACCGCACTTGATAGCCCACACCTTGGCCAAGCGCGGTGTTGCGTTCCCAGGCGACGCGGCGGGCGAGCGAGCGGGCGGCGACGCGCCGGGGCTGCAGGACGACCACGCGGCGTTCGCTGCAGAGGACATCGTCGAGGATTATCTGCGGCACCTGGGTGGATTTGCCGGAACCGGTCGGTGCGCCGAGAACGAGGCAGTTTTGAACCGCCAACGTGTCGGTGATCTCCGCATGGATGTCCCAGATGGGGAGCGCTTGGCCAAGCGCCTGACTCACGGTGTCGGGGGCTGAAGCAGCAGGCGCAGGACGAACGCGACCAGCGAGGCGATGCCCATTATCCCGCCCGGCATGAACTTCCAACTGCGAAAGTACTTTGCGCCAAACATGATCGCGAGGCCGGCAAGCAAAATATCTGCGGCCGTTGCCGGGATGACATCCACTGCCGCAAGAATGAGCGGGATGGCGAAGACGGTGGAGGCGATGATGGAGGCTTTGCTCTTGGCCTTGATGAAGCCCATCAGGCCACCGGCGATCAGCAGTGCAATGTAAACCCAGAGAATGATGACAGTAGTTTCCATGTTGATAGCGAACGGTTAAAGGAGATGACCCAGTTTTTCGCGTTTGGTTCGGAGGTAGTTTTTATTGTGGCGGTTGGGTTTCACACGGATCGGCACCTGCTCGACGATCTCCAGCCCGTACCCCTCGAGTCCGACAATTTTCTTGGGGTTGTTGGTCAACAGCCGGATTTTCTTGATGCCGAGGTCGGCAAGAATCTGGGCGCCGATGCCGTACTCGCGCAGGTCCATTGGGAAGCCCAGTTTTTCATTGGCCTCCACTGTGTCGTAGCCGCTTTGCTGCAGCTTGTAGGCCTTGATCTTGGGCGCGAGGCCGATGCCCCGCCCCTCCTGCCGCATGTAAAGAATGACGCCGTGCCCGGCCTCGCTGACCTGTTTCATCGCCTGCTGCAACTGCGGGCCGCAGTCGCACCGGCGCGAGCCAAACACGTCTCCGGTGAGGCATTCGCTGTGCACGCGCACGAGAGTTTGCCGGCGGGCGTTCATCTTGCCCTTCACGAGCGCGAGGTGATGTTCGCCGTCCAGCTCCGAGCGGTATAGATGAAGTTCAAACTCGCCGAAGTCAGTTGGCATCTCGATGACTTCCTCCAAGGCGACTAGCTTTTCGCGTTTGCGCCGGAACTCAATCAACTGTTCGATCGAGCAAATTTTAAGCTTATGTTTTTTCGCAAAGCGCCGCAGCTCGGGCAGTCGAGCCATCGAGCCATCGTCACTCATGATTTCGCAAATGACCCCCATCGGACGGCAGCCTGCTAGGCGCGCGAGATCGACTGCCGCCTCCGTATGGCCGGCACGCTGCAGTACACCGCCGCTCTTCGCGCGCAGCGGAAATATGTGCCCCGGTTGGACAAGATCATCAGCAATCGAGGTTGGGCTGGCGAGCACCTTGATCGTCTTGGCGCGATCGGCGGCGCTGATACCAGTGGTGATACCTTTGGCAGCATCAACGCTGATCTGAAAATCGGTCC
The DNA here is from genome assembly GCA_011523195.1 of Verrucomicrobiales bacterium. Lineage (GTDB taxonomy): Bacteria > Verrucomicrobiota > Verrucomicrobiia > Limisphaerales > UBA1096 > UBA1096. The sequence goes on along the minus strand of WTHH01000077.1, from coordinate 3,530 downwards.
GATGACTTTCCCGGTTGTTCAGCACCATCCGCTCAATACCAAGCTGGTGCAGCCGCTTCGGCACGGTTGGCACACAGATGAGGCCCCGGCCAAACTTGGCCATGAAATTGACCGCCTTGGCCGTGGTCTTTTCGGCGGCCATGATCAGGTCGCCCTCGTTTTCGCGATCGGCATCATCGACCACGACGACCATTTGGCCGCGCGCGATGTCGCGCAAAACCGCCTCGATGGAGTTAAACTTGCCTGTGGATTTTTTTGCAGCCATTTCCCCGACCCACGAAAGGCTACCCGCGCTTGGCCAAGCGGTCGAGAGTTGAGGCGTTTTTTTGTGGAAATGCTCTGATTGGAACTTGCGCTTGGCCACGCGAAGGATTCAGACTTCTGCCGGTTGAGTTGATTCTGCCATGAAGATTAAAAACATTACTCTTGTTGCTGTGCTTGGTTTTGCCGCAGTGAGTTTAGCCGTGGCGCAAACTGCGCCGACGCCGCCCAAGCCCCCGACCTCTACCGCGAAGCCGGATTTCCCTTCTTACACCACGGTGCTCAAGGGCTATGAGCAGGTCATCTCCAGCATGGAGAAAAAAGACAGCCTGCTCTCCATCTATGTCCGGAAGAAGGATCAGCAGATGCTCGCTGCCCTTCCGGTTGGCTTCGAGTCCAAGCGCTTCTTCATCGCCACCACCGTGGCGAGTGGAGAGACGTACGCCGGGCTGCAGGCTGGCGAACGTTACGTTTACTTTAAGCGGCTCAATAAGCAACTGTTAGTCATTGAGCCCAACTTAGCGGTTCGTTCAACTGGTGATTTGGAATCTAGGGCATCCGTGAAGCGGCTATATACGGATCGGGTTATAACATCTGTGCCTATTGTCACTGTGATGTCCAAGAACCGCCCAGTAATCGACATGGATGCATTGTTGGTTGGAGGTGCCTCGAAGTTCTTCGGCAGTAAGGGTGCAGGGTTTAACTCCCGATTGGCCCAAATTAAAACTGCGAAGGCGTTTCCGACCAACGTGGAGTTGGCTTTCACTGCTCCAACCGGCAACGGCGTTTTGAAAACGTTGCATTACTCGATTAGCTCCATCACCCCGAGCAAGACTTACAAGCCGCGCGTTGCAGATCAGCGGGTTGGTTATTTTACAACCAGCTACACTGACCTTGGCAAGTACACGGATGAGCAGAAGAAAATCCGCTACATAAATCGTTGGCACCTAGAGAAGGCGGATCCAAAATTGAAGGTCAGTCCTGTGAAAAACCCTATCATCTTTTACATCGAGCACACAACGCCGGTGCGCTACCGCCGCTGGGTGCGTGAAGGTGTTTTAATGTGGAACAAGGCTTTTGAAAAAGTCGGATTGGCAGATGCCATCGAGGTTTATTATCAGGATGCCGTCACCGGTGCGCACATGGAAAAGGACCCTGAGGATGCTCGTTACAACTTTGTCCGGTGGTTGAACAATGACGTTGGTACTGCCATTGGCCCGAGCCGAGTGAACCCTTTAACTGGCCAGATACTCGATGCGGACATCATTCTGACCGATGGCTGGATTCGGCACTATTGGAAGCAGTTTAACGACGTCTTGCCGGAAATCGCCATGGAAGGATTTTCCCCGGAGACCTTAGCGTGGCTGAAGGATCATCCCAACTGGGATCCCCGCGTGCGTTTGGCTCATCCGGCCCAGCGTGGTTCCATACGCGCTAAGTTGGCAGCCTTGGGGGCTGAGGCTTACGGGGGGCACGCATTAGCGAAGGCCGATGCTGAGTTGATTGGTGACCACGAGTTCGACGGTCTGCATGGTAGGATCAGTCAGGTTAATGGCTTCTGCCGTGCCGCTGACTGCAAGGCATTGGACTTGGCCGCAATGAGGTTGGAACTGGAACTGGCAAGGGAGTCGGTCAAGGGCGAGAAAGATGGAGACAAGCCTGCCCCGAAGAAGCCAGATGTGCTTATTGATGGGGTGCCGGAATGGTTTGTCGGGCCGTTGATCGCTGAGTTGGTTGCGCATGAGGTGGGCCACACCATAGGATTGCGGCATAACTTTAAGGCCTCAAGCATCTATTCATTCGAAAAAATCAACAGTGACGAGTTGAAAGGCAAGGAAACTTTGGCAGGGTCAGTAATGGACTATTTGCCTATCAATATGTTCAAGGGTGTTGGTAAAAAGCAGGGTGACTACACTATGATCGAAATCGGTCCTTATGACTACTGGGCCGTTGAGTACGGTTACTCGATTTTGAAATCCGAGAGCGACCTTAAAAAAATTCTGAGTCGAGTATCTGATCCGAAGCTTCAATTTGCTACTGACGAGGATACTTTTGGACCGGATCCCTTTGCTCGGCGATATGACTTTTCCGCGAACCCTCTTCAGTACGCACACAATCAAATGAACATTGTGAACCATCACCGCGATCGCCTTCTCGATAAGTTTGTGAAGGATGGCCAAAGTTGGGCCAAGGCTCGCTATGGCTATCAGCTTACCCTGTCGCTTCAATCCCGGGCCGTGAGCATGATGGCGAATTGGATTGGAGGATCGAATGTGAACCGTGACAAAAAAGGCGATCCAGGTAATCGCTATCCGGTTACCCCTGTCTCATCGAATCTCCAGCGGGAGGCGCTGGATTTTGTTTTGAAGAATTCCTTTGAGGATAAGGCATTCGGGTTGAATGCCGAGTTGCTTCGCCGCATGGGTAGTGACCGATGGATTGACAACCTGTCTCGCTCCATGGACAGCGCTACTTGGCCTGTGCATGAGAAGGTAATGGGGATTCAGGCTTCTACGCTGACGATGATCCTGAACCCGACCACGCTGGGTCGGGTGTATGACAACGAATTCCTTGTCGAGGCGGATAAGGATGCGATCACATTGCCGGAAATTCTTGGTAAATTGGACGATGCCATCTGGACTGAAGTCAAGGTCCCGGCCAAGGGCGAGTACTCGGCTCGCAAGCCGTTAATCTCGAGCCTGCGCCGCAATCTGCAGCGCGAGTACCTCGAGCGTCTGGTTAGCCTTAGTATGCCGGGTAACCTGCGAGGCGCCAGTTCGCGGCCGTTGGCCAACTTGGCCACGCAACAACTTCGCAGCTTGGCCAAGCGCATTGACAACGCACAAAAAGTTGAGGGTGTGAAGCTCGATCCGTATACCGCCTCCCACCTCGCCGAGGCCAGAGAGTTGATTAAGAAGACCCTCGACGCCAGCATCGTCTACGGCAGTACGAAGATCTGATCGATCATCCATTCTTTGCTTTTCAATACCGGTGTCTTTTTAAGGCACCGGTTTTTTAACGCTCCAACACGGCGGTGGCGGTGGCGTGTTGGGAGGTGTGGCTCAGGGTGATGTGGAGATGGCTGGTGCCGGTTTTCTCGAGGAGCGCCTGCGCTTGGCCGTAAAGTTGGGCGAGCGGTTTGCCTGAGTCTTCTCTTGTGATTTCCATGTCGTGCCAGCAGAGCGACTCACCGATGCCGGTGCCGAATGCCTTCGCGATGGCTTCTTTGGCGGCGAATCGTGCGGCGATGTTGGGGGCGGGGTCGGTGT
>WTHH01000484.1 GCA_011523195.1 Verrucomicrobiales bacterium | reverse complement strand
GGATGATGTGGATCCGCCTGCGGTGTGACGCCCTTCACTTCCGAGATCGCGATCAGCGGCAGGAAGCGGCAGAACAACAGGAACAGTGTCATGAAAAATCCGAACGTGCCGAAGTAGGTGATCATGTCGACCCAACTCGGTGAGTAGTAGCCCCAGTTGCCCGGCATGAAGTCGTTGTGCAGCGAGGTAACTACGATCACAAAGCGTTCCATCCACATGCCAATGTTCACGAAGCCGCAGACCACCCAAATGAACCACGGCGTCGTCCGACACCATTTGAACCAAAAGAACTGAGGCGCCAGCACGTTACAGCCGATCATCCACCAGTAGGACCAGTTCATATCGCCAAACGCGCGGTTCTTGAAGGCGTAAAGCTCGTACGGGTTGCCGCCGTAGTAGGCGATGAAAAATTCCATTCCGTAGGCGTAGCCCACGATCGAGCCGGTCACCAGAATCACCTTCGACATTACCTCGAGGTGGCGGATCGTCACAATCTCGTCCAGCCCCTTGTAGAGTGAAACCAGCGGGATCATCAGCGTCATCACCATCGCGAAGCCGCCGAATACAGCACCCGCCACGAAGTACGGCGGGAAAATCGTCGTATGCCAACCGGGCAACTGCGACACGGCGAAGTCGAACGACACGATCGAGTGCACAGACAACACCAGCGGCGTGGAGAGACCGGCCAAAAGCAGATAGGCTTTCTCGTAGTTGCGCCAGTGACGGTTCGAGCCGGTCCAGCCAAGCGAGAACAGCCCGTAAAGGAATTGAGCCAGTTTGTTGCGCATTTTAGCCGCCGGCTCCACCACCTTGCCGGCAACTTTGCGGAAGCGATCGCGCATCGTAGCCAAGTCAGGAATCAGGCCCATGTACCAGAATAGCACAGAGACAGTGAAGTATGTGGACACCGCGAACACGTCCCATAGTAACGGCGAACGAAACTGCGGCCAAATCGAGTTCGCGTTGGGCAGCGGGAACAGCCACCAATCAAACCAGATACGACCCACGTGCACCGCCGGGAAAATGCCGGCGCACATCACCGCAAAAATCGTCATCGCCTCCGAGGCACGGTTGATCGAGGTACGCCATTTTTGGCGCAACAAAAACAGGATAGCCGAGATCAGCGTGCCCGCGTGGCCGATACCGATCCACCAAACAAAGTTTACGATGGCCCAACCCCAGGCCACCGGATGGTTCAAACCCCAGACACCAACACCGGTTGAGATGAGGTAAACCAAGCCAATAGGTAGGCCAAGAGATACAATCAGGCTGATTCCAAAAATAACCTTCCACCAGCCGGGAGTCTTGTTCTCGATGACACCGGCAACAGTGTCAGAGATCCAGCCAAGCGAGCGGTTGTTCTCAACCAATGCCGGACGCTCCAGTTCCTCGGGAGGCGGCGCAATCTTGACAGAGGCAGGAGCCGAGTCGTGTGCCATTAGTGCTTGGCCTCCTTCCCGTTGGCCTTGTCTTTCTTCCTTCCGAATACGTTCGCGTGGTTTTTGTCCTCGTACTCGGTCACGGTGTTGGGAACGTCAAAATAGTCCGGCATGGACGCATTCGGATTCCGCAGTTTGGCGAGGAATGTCGTACGGGGGCGTGTATCCAGATAACCTAACACTGAGTAATTTCGGTTTTGCCGTTTCAGGCGATACACTTCGCTCGTCTCGTCCGAAATATCACCGAACGAAATACCCTCCGCCGGGCAGGCCTGCTGGCAGGCTGCCTTGATGGTACCATCCGGCACGTCCAGCGCGGCAATTTTTTCGTCTAATTCCAAATCTGCCGCCTTGTCTCCGACATTGGCCTTATGCTCGATCTTAGCCGCCTGAATTCTCTGTACACAGTAGGTGCACTTCTCCATGACGCCGCGCATACGGACAGACACATCTGGGTTTTTGGAGAGCTTGATCAAATCCCATTCCGGATCAAACTCGCCACCCTCTTTTTTACCATCGTCCAGACCGGGAACGCTGCCGCGCGTTGGATCCTTGTACCAACGAATCAACTCCCACTCCCCGTTGGAACTCTTGTTCCCCGGATGCAGCGGACTGTTGTTAAGGTCGTTGTCGTCATTAAAGAATCGGCCAGGCGCTCTCTCGCCATCCTCGACTCCCATCGGGCGGCGATTGTAATCGTAGTAGTTGAAGCGACGCACCTTGTACGGGCAGTTGTTGGAGCAGTACCGTGTACCCACGCAACGGTTGTACGCCATCAGGTTCAGGCCCTCCTCGTCGTGCACAGTAGCGTTCACTGGGCAGACGCTTTCGCACGGGGCATCCTCGCAATGCTGACAGGCAACACCCTGATAGGTGACCTGTGGGTTGTGTTCGTCGCCAGAAAAATAGCGGTGGATGTTGATCCATGACATCTCACGGCCAAGCGCCACCTGATGTTTGCCAACGATGGGAATATTGTTCTCGCTCTGGCAGGCCACGACGCAGGCGTTGCAGCCAACGCAGGTGGACAGGTCAATCACCATGCCCCACTGCTGGCGTTGAATGTCCATCAATTTGGGGCCGCTCCGTTTGTCGTCCCCAAAACTGCCCTTGTCCTCACCCTTTCTCATGTAGGGCGAAGCCGGTAATTCATCCTGTATATCCTTCTCCCACGGATACCCGCGGTCATCCCCCTTCACGAGGTGGGTGGTGTGGTGGATGCTGTCCAGATCAAAATGTTTTACAAAATCCTCGTGGCCCTTGAAGTCGTTGGCGTTGCACTCGCGCACCACCGGGCGGCCGTCCATGATCCCCTGCTCCTGTGTGCAGGCAATTTCGTAGGTATCACCAGTTTCCTCAAGTTTAGCACCAGTGGCCACATGCTGCGTGCCAGTGGTTCGAGCTTGGTAGGCATTGAATCCGGCAGCACCGCCAACACGGCCCACTCCGCGGCCATAGCCAAGTGCAACACCCACAGCGTTATCAGCCATGCCGGGAAGCAGCCAAATGGCACCCACGACCGATTTGTCGCCGATGGTCAGCTTGTATCTCTTCTGGTGAAACCGGCCCGACTCTGAGTGGAAACCAAACCTCCCCGGCAGCCCCATTGATTTTGGATCCAATTTATTAAAATCCAACAACTCGTCGGCAGTCGCTTGGCCAAGCAGCCCGATCGCCGTATCCAGACTGACCAACAAAACGTTGTCCCAAGTGATCCGTGTGACCGGATTCGGTGTCTCCAGCAACCAACCGTTGTTCCCCCAGCGACCATCGTCCACGCTGTGATCGCGGAAAAAAGTCACCTCGAGACTGCTGTTGGCCGGCGGCGCGATCTCCTTCGCGTTCTCCTTCCATGCAGCCGATGCGGCAGAGGTATCGAACTCAGCGAACACCGAGTTCGAAGCACTGTCTGCCAAAAATCCATCGTGTAAAAATTTGTCCCACTTGCGGTCGCCCTCACCGGCGATCGACTCAAACGTGGCGCGAGCAATCTTGTAGGGATCCGTTTCCTCGGCACCGGCCAAGCGAGCCAGCACCTCCAGCTCGGTCAACCCACCAAACAGCGGTGCGATTAGCGGCTGCACCGGCACCAGCGTACCGTCGCTCGTTCGGGCGTCGCCCCATGACTCGAGGTAATGTGCCGCCGGGATGAAGGCCTTTGCTTTTTTCGAGGTTTGGTCGACCCCATAAAAGCCGTGGCGAATATATTTGTCGGCTTTCTCCACGATCGCATTCCAGTCAACATCCGCAGGTGCGTTGTAGGCCGGATCGCCTCCCATCACCACGAGGTTGTCCCCTTTTTGGAAGTTGAACGCCAAGTCCTGAATGGATCCGTTCCCGCTTGGCTCATGCGCCTGCAGCACTACGGTTTCGCCAATGTTTTGGAGGATGGCATTGATGCCAAGCGCAGCCAGATGCACTTCCTTTGGCTGCCTATAGCCGGCCACGACCAGCGTGCTTTCGCCTCGCTTGGCTAAGCGCACCAGATCCGCCACACACGCGCGCACCCACTTGGCTGTGTCTGCTTCGCCTTCGCCCTCCACTGCGTGGCTCTTCTTAAAATCCTTATTCAGATCACCAACAAACTCTTCCAGCTCATCTAAAATCTCACCCGCTTCAATCTCCGACTGCTCGATGGCTTCCTTCAGCGCCAGGGCTGCCACACGGGCGACGCTGCCGGTAGGGATGCGCAGACGGTGATCGGCATTGGTGCCGGTCAAACTCAACACACCCTCGACCGAGTAAAGCCGGTTCATCACCTCGGCCGGGTTCTCCTTGTGATCATCCTTAATCCGCCGACCCGCGGCGAATCCACTGATGTTCTCGAAGGCTGACTCCTCGGTACCAAGAAAATCGCAATCTAGCGAAAGGATCGCCTTGGCCTTGGCGAACTTATAGGAAGGCTTGACCGATGTACCAAAAGCAATCGAGGCCGCCTCAGCATGGACACTGAAGTCCACCGGCTCGTACTCGTAAAAGTTGACCCCCTTGGCCTTTAGGTTAGCTACTAGGCGAGCACGCGATGGCGAGCTGCTCTGTTCCATTAACACGTGCGTCTTGTCATTGGCCAGACCGTCGAGTTGCTCCAGCACTTTGGCTTTGGCGATGACCTTGAGTTGGCCCTCCTCGGCCAGCTTGAAATTCAATCCTCGATCCGGGTCGTACAGGCTCAACACCGACGCCTGCGCGTACTGGTCGGTGCCGCCGTTGCTGTTGGGATGCTCACCGTTGCCCTCAATCTTAATCGGGCGGCCGTCGTAAGATTTCACCACCAGCGGCACAGCCGTTTGGCGGGTGGGCATCGACGTAGCATAATACTGTGGTTTGCCGTGCACATAGTTCTCCGGCATTTTGGAGAACGGCAGAATCTTGTGCTCCGGCCGGCGACAACCGGTCACCCCGAGACCGGCCAGGGCAAACGAGGCAGACATGATCTTCATGAAGTTCCGGCGCGAAACCGGATCGTCAATCAAATCCACCCCGGACGGAAACTCCTTTTCGACAAACTCACGAAACTCTGGCGAATCCGCCTTGTGCTCGAGGCTCCGCCAATGGCGCGGTCCATCATTATGCTTAGAATTTTTAGGTGCGGAATTCTTCATCGATGACAGGCCGAACAATTATCATGGCTCTTAATATGCCACTTAGTTACAAAGTCATAATCCTTATATTTTTCGTCCTTGGATCGATCATATGCCAAGTCTGTAATCTTATCTAAAGGACGCAGACGATCGTTTGGATTACGGTGACAATCTAAACAGAATGTCATACTGAAACTCTTTGCGTGGCTAACTTCCTCCATTAAGTCCACACGGCCATGACACTCTACACAGCTTACACCCCTATTAACATGAACTGAGTGATTAAAATAAACGTAATCAGGTACTTTATGAATCTGAACCCACTCGATTGGCTTTTTCGGATTCTTATAACTCTCTCGCACCGGTTCAAGTTTGGGATCGTTTGGAAGCACACCGCTGTGGCAGTTGATGCACGTGTCAGCGGCCGGTACGTTTGAGTACCAAGACTTTTCAACGCCGTCGTGACAGTAGCGGCAGTCCAGCCCAAGTTGATTTACGTGGACAGAATGGGAAAATGGGACAGGCTGTGTCGGTTGATATCCCGCCCGGGCGAACTTAGGGGTGAAATAATAGGACACCCCGGCCGTAACTGCTCCCCCAATGAGCAAAAGGCCAAATATAATTTGGCCGGGCAACCGGTTTGTCCATCTAGGAAAGACGTCGGACATCCAACAAAGGCAAAAGTTTAGGTGTAGGGTTGTGCCCCGGCAAGCGATTTTGTGAATTTTTTCACAAGCGGACGCTTATTCGCTTTTTTCTTCCGTTTTCCGCTGTTTTCAACCCGGTGTTTTCTGCTCCACCAGAGGTTGGAGGCGAGGGCCGGAATCGAACCGGCGATAAAGCTTTTGCAGAGCCCTGCCTTACCACTTGGCTACCCCGCCAGCCAGCGGACGCGGCATCTTAGGGCGGGAGCTTGCTCATTCAAGTTTTTTCAACAAAAACCTGAATCACAAAAAATCGCACCAAAAACCAAGCGCATAGCCAAGCGCAAGGCGGGGACGGCTGTCTCCAGGCGTCCTCAACTCTCCCCGGCACGTTCACCCCATCGCTTGACCAAAGGAAAGGGGACATTCCTGACCCCTACTCATCCGCCCGGAGCACATGCGGGGACAAGAATGTCCCGGCTCCTTTGAAAACCCCAACAGGGCGACACCCCGCGCTTGGTTACCACATAAAACAACCTCGGCCTCGCAGGCTCGGCCCTCCATTTTTGCGCTTGGCCAAGCGCACTGTCCGATTGCATCCACATCCACTCAATGCTACCCGTGGCCCGCCAAATGAAGATTACCGACATCGAGTGCCACGTTTTGCTCGTCCCGGACGTCCGCACCGACGCCACCTCCTCTGCACAGGACGACATCGTCGTATTTGTCCACACCGACGAAGGCATCACAGGCATCGGAGAAAGCGACGTCAACCCGTGGATCGCCCGAGCCTGCATCGAGGCCCCAAGCACCCACTCCATGGGCCTTGGCCTTAAGGAAATGCTCATCGGCGAAAATCCGCTCGATACCGAACGCCTTTGGCAAAAACTCTACGTCGGCAGCTGCATGAACGGCCGACGGGGCGCGGTCATCAATGCCATTGGAGCCATCGACATGGCGCTGTGGGACATCCGAGGCAAAGCCGCCAACAAACCCACCTGGCAACTGCTTGGCGGCACCCCGCGCGAAGCCATTCAACCCTACGCCTCCCTCCAGCCCAACGGCACCGGCTTGGATCAATACCGAGATTCCCTCGTCGAATGGGTGCTAAACGCCAAGGAAATCGGTTTCCGCGCCGCCAAACTCGAGATCACTCTATTCGGCCCGTACAACCACACCGGCATGCACGAGAGCGACGACAAGGTCACCGAGGTACTCGCCGCCTGCCGCAAAGCCGTTGGCCCGGACTTCACCCTTATGGTCGACGTCCAGTACGCTTGGGGCAGCGCCGACCGGGCGCTCGCCACCGTCCGTGACTGGGCAGAATTCGAC
>WTHH01000488.1 GCA_011523195.1 Verrucomicrobiales bacterium | reverse complement strand
GTGCCGCCCGGCCAGATTTGGAGTTTCCCCCGCTGGATGAACCGGCGATTTTGAATTGCCTCGCCGCCGCGTTTGAGGGCATGACCTTGGCCAAGCAGGCGGCTGCAGCCAACGTAAAGCCGGCGTTTCGCAGGCACATGCCGGAAGCTCAGTGGGAATGGCTCGATGAGTTCGCCCCGGCCACCATCGACTGGCCCGACGAACAGCCCAAGCGATTGCAGTACCCGGAGGTTTCCGCAGACAAACACGGCAACGTACACCCGGTTGAACTGCACGTGAAACTGCACGAGTGCTTTCGGCTCGCCGAGCACCCGACCCTCTGCGAGGGCAAACACATCGTGCGGTTCAAGCTGTTGAACCCGAAAAATAAGAAGATCGATTTTTGCGACGACTGGCCGACATTCAAGCAGCGGGAATATCCGCGAATCCGGAAAGACCTGCTGGCCAAATTCCCCAGCGTAGGCTGGGTTTGATTGTTAAAACGTAAGAACTGCGAATGGACGCCAATGAAAACGAATGCAACGCCCCATTCCTTCTACCCCTCGGGGGAAGAAGGTGGCCGAAGGCCGGATGAGGGGGCAACGCACTTGGCCAAGCAGCATCTGCAAAGACCAAACCTGAATCCCTGAAATGATCAACGACATCCGACGTATCGCAGCCGAGGCCGGCGACGCCATTATGAAAACCTACGATGGCCCTGCCCAAGTGGAAACCAAGGAAGACGACTCGCCTCTCACGCAGGCCGACCGCGCCGCGCACGAGTGCATCTTAGCCACGCTCACTGCGCTGACGCCGGACATCCCGGTACTGTCCGAGGAATCGGAAGGCATCAGCACCGAGGAGCGCATGAGTTGGAATCGCTTTTGGCTCGTCGACCCACTCGACGGCACCAAGGAGTTCATAAAGAAAACCGGACAGTTCACCGTCAACATCGCGCTGATCGAAAACGGCGAATCTACCCTCGGCATCGTGCTCGCCCCAGCCTCCGGCCTCGAGTACTTCGCCAGCCGAGGCAACGGCGCTTTCAAGCGGCTTGGACAAGCGGAGCCGGAGAAGATTCACGTCAGCGAAATCGACAAGGACAAACTTCGCATCGTGGCCAGCCGCGACCACGCCGGCCCAAAAGTCGCCGCCATGCTCGAGAAGCTGCCCAACGCCGAACTCGTCAGTATGGGCAGCTCGCTCAAGTTTTGCCTCGTGGCCGAGGGTGCGGCCGACCTTTACCCTCGATTCGTCCCCACGATGGAGTGGGACACCGGCGCCGCACAATGCATACTCGAGGAGGCCGGAGGCGCTGTCTGCACCCTCGACGGCTACCGCTTGGGTTACGGCAAGGAAGACCCCCGCAACCCCTCCATCATCGCCGCCGGCCACCCCACAATCGACTGGAAAGCACTGCTGCCCAACAACTAAGCATCGTTTTCGATTGGCCAAGCGCTTGGTTCTCTTATTTAGAATTATTCCAAGTATTGACAGGCCGCTTAACCAATGGCAGTTTGTGCCGATGGCGACGGACCCACTTCCTGTGTCCGGTGACTCCCTCAATCAACGACTTGCCGAGAAGGGCCTTCGATTCACTTCTCAACGGAAGCATGTCTATGAGGTTTTGCTTGGCCAACGCGACCACCCCTCCGCTGAGGAGGTGTTCATGCGGGCCAAACAGTCGAAACCGGAAATCTCCATGGCGACCGTTTACAACACCCTCGACGCGCTGGTGAAATGCGGCGTCGTGCGGCAGGTAAACGTTGACCGTGGTGCCACCCTGTATTGCTCCAACATGAACGAGCACGCGCACTTCTGCTGTGACGACTGCGGCAAGGTGTTCGACGTGAATTTAAAAAACTCACCCCGAGTGCCGGAGGTGGATGTGCCTGGCGATTTTGAGGTGAGATCAATCGATATTGCGCTGCACGGCCGCTGCACCGACATGTGCGAGGATTGTGGACGAAGGGAGGCCTACACATGAGCGCACACACAGACACAATTGATGAGTTTGTCGCAAGCGACTACAAGTACGGCTTTGTCACTGACATTGAGAGTGAGTCGCTCGAGCCGGGCCTGAACGAGGACGTTGTTCGTTTTATCTCTGCAAAAAAGAACGAGCCGGAGTGGTTGCTGGAATGGCGGCTGAAAGCGCTGCGTCATTTTGAAAAAATGGAGAGCCCGACCTGGCCGCATGTAAAATATCCGCCGGTCGATTTTCAAGACATCTCCTACTACAGCGCCCCGAAGAAAAAAGGCGACGGCCCGAAGAGCCTCGACGAGGTTGATCCCAAGCTGCTTGAGACATACGAGAAACTCGGCGTGCCACTGCACGAGCGGGCTCGTCTGGCCGGCGTCGCGGTCGATGCGGTGTTCGACAGCGAGTCGATCGGCACCACGTTCAAGGAGGACTTGGCCAGTGCCGGAGTGATCTTTTGTTCCATCTCCGAGGCGGTGCAGGAACACCCGGAACTGGTGAAAAAATATCTCGGGACGGTCGTGCCTTATACGGACAACTTTTATGCGACGCTGAACTCCGCCGTCTTCAGCGACGGGTCGTTCGTTTACATCCCCAAGGGCACGCGCTGCCCGATGGAGTTGAGCACCTACTTTCGCATCAACGCCGCCAACACCGGGCAGTTTGAGCGAACGCTGATCGTCGCCGAGGAAAGCAGCCACGTCAGTTATCTCGAGGGCTGCACCGCCCCGATGCGCGACGAAAACCAGCTTCACGCCGCCGTGGTGGAACTGGTCGCGCTCGACAACGCCGAGATCAAGTATTCCACCGTGCAAAACTGGTATCCCGGCGACGAAGAAGGTCGTGGGGGCATCTACAATTTCGTGACCAAGCGCGGCATTTGCAAAACCAACGCCAAGATTTCGTGGACGCAGGTCGAGACCGGCTCGGCGATCACCTGGAAATATCCCAGCGTGATTTTGCAGGGGGACAACTCGATCGGGGAGTTTTACTCCGTCGCACTCACCAACAAGGCGCAGCAGGCCGACACCGGCACCAAGATGGTGCACATCGGGAAAAACACCCGCAGCACGATCGTCTCCAAGGGCATCTCCGCCGGCAAGGGACAGAACAGCTATCGCGGCCTCGTACAGGTCGGCAAAAAGGCGAAGAACGCCCGCAACTTTTCGCAGTGCGACTCGCTGTTGATCGGCGACAAGTGCGGCGCGCACACCTTCCCGTACATCGAGGCGAAGAACCCCAGCGCCAGCATCGAGCACGAGGCGACCACCTCCAAGATTGGGGAGGATCAGATTTTCTACTGCAACCAACGCGGCCTCGAACCTCAGGACGCCGTCAACATGATCGTCAACGGTTTCTGCAAGGAGGTCTTTCGCGAACTCCCGATGGAGTTCGCTGTGGAAGCCCAAAAACTCCTCGACGTCAGCCTCGAAGGCAGCGTCGGCTAATTTTTCTTACGCATGCTCGAAATTAAAAACCTACAGGCCGGGATCGAGAACAAACCGATCCTCAAGGGAATCGACCTCTCGGTGAACGCCGGCGAAGTGCACGCCATCATGGGCCCAAACGGCAGTGGCAAAAGCACGCTCGCCTCGGTGCTCGCCGGGCGCGACGGCTACGATGTCACCGGCGGTGAAGTGTTGCTGCAGGACGACGACCTGCTCGACCTCGCCCCGGAGGAACGCGCCCGCGAGGGAGTTTTTCTCGCATTCCAGTACCCGGTGGAAATCCCCGGCGTGAACAGCGCCTACTTTTTACGATCCGCCGTCAACGAGATCCGCAAGCATCGCGGCGAAGAGGAACTCGATGCGATGAATTTTCTCAAGGCGGTGAAAGCAAAAATGAAGGAGCTTGGCCTGAGCGAGGATTTCCTCAAGCGCCCGGTCAACGCCGGTTTTTCCGGTGGTGAAAAAAAGCGCAACGAGATTTTGCAGATGGCGATGCTCAACCCCAAGTTGGCCGTGCTCGACGAGACCGACTCGGGGCTGGACATCGACGCGCTTCGCATCGTGGCTGACGGCGTCAACCGCCTCAAGGGGACGGACAACGCGCAGGTGGTCATCACGCACTATCAGCGGCTGCTCGACTACATCGTGCCGGACTTCGTGCACGTGCTTTACGACGGCCGCATCATCAAGTCCGGCGACAAGACGCTTGCGCATGAGTTGGAGGAGAAAGGCTACGACTGGCTGATCCGGGACGCCGCATGAGCAGCGCAACCACCAACGAAACGCCCCCGGCACCGGTCGAGGCCTTTGCCCAAGTAGAGCAGGCCGGCGGCCCGTTGCTACCGCTTCGCAAGGCTGGCTTGGCCCGATTTGCGGAACGGGGATACCCCACGACCAACGACGAGGATTGGCGCTTCACCAGCCTCAAGTCGCTGACCGATCTGCCATTTCTCCCGACGCTTGAGCCGCTTGACCAAGCGCTTGGCTTGGCGGACATTGCCGAAATTACGTTTGGCCAGCACGATGTTAATCGTCTCGTTTTCGTTGACGGCCATTTTTCGAGCGATCTCTCGGTGATCTCGGAG
Organism: Verrucomicrobiales bacterium; assembly: GCA_011523195.1. Lineage (GTDB taxonomy): Bacteria > Verrucomicrobiota > Verrucomicrobiia > Limisphaerales > UBA1096 > UBA1096. The sequence continues at coordinate 2,507 of WTHH01000488.1, read as the reverse complement.
CAAACGGACGGCGTCACCGTCACGAATCTCAGCAGTAGCTTAAACGGTTTGGAAAACGAAATCGGTTCGCTCTCTGCCAATGACGAGAATCCGTTCATAGGACTGAATGACGCCTTTTTCACAGACGGCGCGTTGATCCGGATCCCGGCCAATGGTCGCTTGTCCAAGCTGGTTCACCTCGTTTTCATTTCCACAGCGAACGAAGCCGGCCAAGCGGCACACATCCGAAACTGGATCGAGGCTGGTGCCAACGCGCAGGGCACGATCATCGAGTCGCATCTGTCGCTTGGCCAAGCAGCGGCCAGCACCAACGTCGTCACCGAGACGCGCGTCAACGCCGGAGCCAACCTCGAGCATATCAAATTTCAGGATCAGTCGCTCAACGCAATCCATCTGGCCTCGCTACACTCGGAGCTGAGCGATGACGCCCGTTACGCATTTCATTCGTTTGCGCTTGGCGCACGACTCTCGCGTAACAACCTGCGCATGCGCTTGGCCAAGCCGGGCATAGAGTGCGTGCTTAACGGGCTGTACATGACGCGTGCCAACCAACTTGCTGATCACCACATGATCGTGGATCATGCCGCGCCGCACTGCGACAGCCACGAGTATTTCAACGGCATCCTCGACGACCAGTCGCGCGGGGTGTTTCACGGGCGAATCGTCGTGCAGCCTGTCGCACAAAAAACCGACGCCAAGCAGACGAACAAAAACCTGATCCTCAGCGACAACGCCACCGCCAACACCAAGCCTCAACTTGAGATTTATGCGGACGACGTGAAATGCACCCACGGGGCCACGATCGGGGAGATGGACGACGACGCGATTTTTTACCTGCGCGCCCGCGGGCTCGACACCAAGACTGCCCGCCGCATGCTGATGCACGGTTTTGCCGGTGAGATCGTCGATCGCATCCAGCACGACGGCATTCGCGAGGAACTCGATGAACTGGTTTGGAACCGCCTCGAGGGCGAACATCATCTCGATTGAAGTGACGACTTTTTTGGACACAACGATAGAGGAACTGATCGAGAATTTTGAATTTCTCGGCGACTGGGAAGAGCGTTTTGCCTACCTCATTGAGCTCGGCAAAAAACTGCCGACACTCGACGAGATCGAAATGACCGACGAGCACCGCGTCCATGGCTGTCAGGCCAGCGTCTGGCTGCGGATGCTGCCGCAGACAGACGGCACGTTTGATATTCACGCCGACTCGGATGCATTCATCGTCAAGGGACTGATCGCCGTGTTGCTCTTGATTTACAGCGACAAAAATGCCGAACAGATTTTGGACACCGACAGCACGGCGACGTTCGCGCAGCTTGGCCTCGACAAACACCTCAGCCCCACGCGCCGCAACGGCCTTTACTCTATGGTCAGTCGCGTTAAGGCACTCGCTGGCGACTCCATCGCACAAGCCACTTAAATGCACACAGCCGAACTCATCGAACTGAGCCGCGACGTCGATGCCTCCATCGTCCCGTCCGGCGACAAGGTTACCCTGCAACAAGGCGAGCAGGCGCAGATCACCCAGACCCTCGGCGGCACCTACACGGTCATCATCAACGGCAACATGTTCCGCATCGAGGGACGCGACGCCGATGCCCTTGGCCTCGAGCCGGTTAAGACCCCTGCCGAAGACTCCAAGCGCCCGAAGAATCTCGACGAGTTGAATGAGCAGATGCAAAAGCAGCTCAAGACGGTTTACGATCCGGAGATCCCGGTGAACATCGTCGATCTCGGACTGGTCTACTCATGCGAACCGACCGAGATTGATGGCGGCTGGAAGGTCGATGTGAAAATGACCCTCACCGCGCCTGGCTGCGGCATGGGACCAGTGCTGCAGCAGGACGCACAAAACCGCCTGCTCTGCATCGACGGCGTGGACGAGGTCGACGTCGAGATCGTGTGGGATCCACCGTGGAACCGCGACATGATGACCGAGGAAGCCCAGCTTCAATTGGGCATGATGTGATGAGTCAGGACACGGAGACAACTCAGGCAGCGATCGACTGGGCCAAGCTCCGTAACGATTTCCCCATCCTCGAGCAGACCGTCAACGGTCATCCCCTCGTATATCTCGACAACGCCGCCAGCAGCCAAAAACCACAGGTCGTCATCGACTCGATTCGCACCCACTACGAGCGCGACAACGCCAACGTCCACCGCGGCATCCACGAGTTGAGCAACCGCGCCACGGAAGCCTACGAAGGCGCCCGTCAACGCATCGCCGAATACCTCAATGCCAACAGCCGGGAAGAAATCATTTTCACCCGGGGCACCACTGAGAGCTTGAATTTAATTGCCCAGACTTGGGGCAGTGAAAATATCAGCGAGGGCGACACGATTTTGCTCACCGAGATGGAGCACCACAGCAACCTCGTTCCGTGGCAACTTCTGGCGAAACGCACCGGAGCCAAGCTCGAGTTCATTCCAGTCACCGGCGACGACGGTGCACTTGATCTTTCGCAACTCGACGAACAGCTCGACCACGCCAGGCTGCTCTC
>WTHH01000046.1 GCA_011523195.1 Verrucomicrobiales bacterium | reverse complement strand
CAAAACAACCTTGGTGTGTTATACTTCAAGGGAACACAGACTCGCCGCGACCAGCGCAGGCTTCTTAAGCGGGATCTCGATCCGAATCCCATCGAGCAGGCTGCTTATTGGTATCGGCTGGCCTCGGGGCAGGACTATGCCGATGCCCATGCGAACCTCGGGTTCCTTTATGAGACCGGGCTGCTTACGACTGATATTCTCGACCGAAAAATCCCAAACCCGATGATCAAGGCACGCGAGCTTTATTTGAAGGCTGCCGATCCGGGAGAGGTTGTAGCGACGCAGGGGGAGAACGCTGTGAATGCCTCGGGAGAGGCCGTTCCGGGATTGGCTGTGGCGCAGCATCATCTCGGTTCGCTGCACGATCCAGATGAACCTTTGGCGAAGGATTTGTCTTCGCAGGCTGAGCAGCAATTGCGTCAGGCCAAGAATGCCGACAGGGCGGAGTTTTGGTACCGGCAGGCCTCAGCCAGGGACTATGCCCCTTCCCAGTTGCGCTTGGCCAAGCGCATCCTCGCGAGGGATGAAGTCTCGCCGGATGCCCGGCTTGAAGCACTCAAGTGGCTCTATCTCGTAGCCGATAACTCGGAGGACGAGGCAGTGCATGACCTGCGCGACCACGAGGCCAAGCAGGCCGGCGTGCTCGCAGAGTCCGCGCGTCTCGAGGCCGACCTGTTTCTGGCAGCCCCGGAAAATTCTGAGCCGTCCGATCAACGCGCAAAGGTGGAGCGCTTGGCCAAGCAGGCGCGTTTCGGTGACGTGAAATCGATTTACGAACTGGGCCACATGTTCCAGATAGGTACCGCCCCGTTGAAGCAGGACTACGCCCGGGCGTATCGGCTCTATCTGCGCGCCGCGAAAGAAGGGAACACCGAGTCCCAGTTCCGCCTAGGTTCGCTTTATAACTCCGGGGCCGGTCTGCCGTACAGTTTTAGACGGGGATTCGGAGGCTCTCTCTCCCTGCAGTTGCCGGACCGAACCGAGGCTGCCAAGTGGTATGAAATGGCGGCTGATGGCGGACACGCCGATGCGGCCTATTACCTCGGCAATCTGTACGCTGAGGGTTCGTTCAAGTTTAAGCGCGACTTCCGCAAGGCAGCCGATTGGTTCCGCAAGGCAGCCAATCTGGGTCACGCCGGCGCGATGAATAATCTTGGATACCTTTACGACGAGGGGCTGGGTGTGAAACAGGACCGGAAAGCTGCATTTGACCACTACAAAAAAGGGGCCGAGGCAGGGCACGCTGGGGCTCAGTTGAATCTGTCCGCGTATTACTCCGCCGGGCTCGGTGGCGCGGGCAAGGACTTGAACCAAGCGCTCCTATGGGCCGAGAAGGCGGCAGCGCAGGGAGAACCCGGTGCGGGTGAAAAGGTCGCCGCCATCCGGCACCTGCTCCGTAAATAAAAAGCCGCGGACGAACCGCGGCTCTTCAAAAATCGTTTAATCCCAACTCAGTGCTCGTCTGTGGTCAGGCAGCCAATTTTGGCGAATGCCCAGGTAAAACCAAGCAGCCCAAACGTAAACAGGTGGGAACCCTCGATGATATAAAGCACCACTGTGTAGCCGATCAACACAGCCCAGCCGGCAGCCGGTTTCTTTGCGTAAAGCACTGTCAGCCCCGCAATTACTAAGAGGGAGATGACCAGTCCCAAAAGGCCCGCCCCGAAACCGTGAGGCTCGGAGTCCACCAGTTTCAGGATGCCGAGGGAAAGTACCACGGCCATGCCCGTTGGGGCGAGGATTGCATTAACGAACGTGTTAATCATCAAAAGGCATTGAACTTAAAACAAGGCGTCCTGGCAAGTTTTTACTCCTTTTTTCTTCACGAATTTAATTGCCTTGGGTTGCGCGGCGGTTTGGCGCAGTCTGTGCCGAGTATGGCCGATCGGATGATTACCGACGTGTTGACCCAGCCGGATGCCGCCCTGGACGGGACACTCCGGCCGGGTGCATTTTCCGATTTCACTGGCCAGCCCAAGGTCAAGGAGCGGCTTGATATCGCCGTGCAGGCGGCCAAGCAGCGGGGCGATTCCCTCGACCACATTCTCCTCAGCGGTCCGCCCGGCCTTGGCAAAACCACCCTTGCTGGAATTCTATCGCGCGAAATGGGGGGCGAACTCAAGGTCACTAGCGGCCCGACCATTGAAAAGGCGGCCGACCTCGCCGGCCTGTTGACCAATCTCAACAAGGGCGATGTGCTTTTCATCGACGAAATCCATCGGCTGCAAAAGAACATTGAGGAATATCTCTACCCCGCGATGGAGGACTTCACCCTCGATATCATCATCGACCAGGGGCCGAACGCCCGGAGCGTGAGGCTGAACCTGCCCAGGTTCACTCTCATCGGGGCCACCACCCGCAGCGGTCTGCTAACCGCGCCGTTGCTTACCCGGTTTCCCGTGCGGGAGCGGCTCGACTATTATCAGGGCGAGGATTTGCAGACGATTGTGCTCCGGTCTGCGCGGTTACTCGACGTCGAGGCCGATCCCGATGGCGCGGCCGAGATTGCCCGCCGTAGCCGCGGCACGCCGCGAATCGCCAACAACCTTCTGCGTCGGGTGCGAGACTACGCGCAGGTCCGGGGTGACGGCCGCATCAGCGGCGAGATCGCCGACAAGGCGCTGGCCATGCTCGAGATCGATCAGGATGGCCTCGACGAGATGGACAAGCGGATCCTCGAGGCGATCATCGTCAAGTTCAGCGGCGGCCCGGTTGGTCTCTCGTCACTCGCGGTCGCCGTCGGCGAAGAACCGGACACGCTCGAGGAAGTCTACGAGCCGTACCTCATCCTCGAGGGCTACCTCAACCGCACCCCGCAGGGCAGGGTGGCCACCGAAGCGAGTTTTCAAAAACTCGGCCTCAGCCCCATCTCAGGCACCGGCCAACAGGAACTGCTTTAACCTGCAAAAAACCCTGTTTTTCCAAGGAAAAGAAAAATATTCGACATAGGACAACGTATGTCCCATAGGTGCTGTCAGGCTGTCTCCCGTCACTGCTAAACGGTGATGCACGGAATAATGAAAACGACAGACAAACAGTTCACAAGGCCCCGGGCTCAGATGGAACTTCCACTCGGCAACCGCATGGGTGGCAGCCTGCGTGGCAGTCGCAGTAACCGCAACAACCCCCGACGCAAGGCCAGCGCGTTCGTGGCCGACTGGTGGTTCGACCGCATGCGCATGGAGCTGGCCCTGACAGAGTCACTGCAGGCGGGGAGGAGCGTGGCATGAAGCAGGGATGCAAAAATCGCCCGCGAATCATGCTGCACACACGCCGCGTGGTGGCCATGTTTGGCCGGGCCAAGTTGATGCGCGAACAGGACGGCCGATACCAGCTTGAGGGCGGCAGCCATCACGACGAGGCGGCAGCGATCGAGTGGGCGTCGATGTTCATGCCCGAGGCAGTCCTGGCGCGACCCCGGCAGACGACCCGTTGACAAGCGGCGCGGAATTCCGTTGCATGTCGGCGCAGTGATTGCCGCATCGACACGTCACCGAATCACCATCCTGCTGATCGCCATGCTTTGGGCGGTCGCTTGGCCAAGCGCCGGGCCGACCCCCATCGAGTTGACCAAGCGCTTGGTAAAGGCGCACCTCGCCGGCAATGCCCTGCCGCAACTCAGTGCCATCAGGCCGGAAGCAACACTGGCGGATGCCTACGATGTACAGAAACGCTTCGTGGACAAGGTCACCAAAAAACACAAGGGCATCGCCGGGTACAAGGGAGCCGTAGCCGGGGCGGCCGGGCAAAAGGCGCTGAAGCTCGATGGCCCGCTCTCTGCCGTTCTCTTTCGTGACGGCTGGCTGGAGGCGGCAGACAAGCCGACCATCCGCTTGGCCAAGTTCCCCGGGACAAAGATTGAAACCGAGGTGGGCTTCGTCATCGGCAGGGCCATCATCCGGCCAATCAATAATGTCGATGCACTGAAGGCGCACGTCGAGGCGATCGTCCCTGTGATCGAGCTGCCGGCGGGCAAACTGGAGCCCACACAACCGATGGTCGCGCTTGACCTCGCTGCAGCCAACGTCTTGTCCGCTAACTACATCGTTGGTCGCCGCAACCCGGTGGCGAAAGTAAACCCTAACCGCGCGACCATCCGCCTGGCCAGGCGCTTGGCCAAGGGGGACGATGAGAAAAATAAAACCACCGGCGCCGCCGCGCACCGTGGCCAATGGCAGAACCTGTTGCATCAGGTCAACCACGCGCTTGGCCAGGGGCGCGAGATTCAGCCCGGTCACCTGATCCTCACCGGCGCGTTGGGAAAAATCACCCCAGCCGAGCCGGGGGACTGGACGGCGGACTTTGGTGAACTCGGCAAGGTAGAATTTTCAATTCACTAACATGAGAGAAATTAACTCAATGTGGCAACTGCGCCACATCGGCCTCGTTGAGGGCACCTCAACCCTGCTGCTTTTTTTAGTGGCCATGCCGCTCAAGTATGCCGCCGACATGCCCAAGGCTGTGAGCATCGTCGGGATGATTCACGGCGTCCTGTTCACCCTCTACGTCATTGCGCTTATTCGAGCCGCGCTGGCGTTAAAGCGCCCGTTCAAATGGTCTGCCAAGGTATTCATCGCTGCCATCATCCCCTTCGGTCCATTCGTCATTGAGCGAGGCCTCCGCCGGGAAGAGCAAGCCCTTCGAGAGACAGCACAAGCCACAGATTAGGTTTCGATAAATTGACCGTCTGAGCCTGCGAATCCGCAAAGGAGCAGGGACATTCTTTTCCCCGTTGTTGTTGCTTCGGGGGTAGCCGTGCTCCGTGCCTTTTTTCAGTTTATTTGAAGTGGATGTTTTTGCGGTAGGGATTTACATTTCCGCGAACACCTAGCCATGGGCGCGGAAGTATTTGTCAGTTATTCGAGTTTGGATCGGGATCGAGTGATGCCGGTGGTGGAGTCGTTGCGCGGCAACGGCATTTCGGTGTGGGTGGACGAGGGCAACATCCACGCGGCCGACCTGTGGTCGGAACAGATCGTGCAGGCCATCGCCGACTGCAGGGTGATGGTGGTGATGCTGTCACAAAACTCGACCGACTCCCACAACGTGGTCAAGGAGGTGATGCTGGCGTCTTAACAAAAAAAGGCACTACTACCGGTCTACCTTGAGCCGGCGGACGTACCGGCCAAGCTGCAGTACCAGTTGGCCGGCATCCAGCATTTGGAACTATACGGCGAGAACGAGGAGCAGGTGTTGGAGGACTTGGTTAACGGCTTGGCCAAGCGCGGCATCAGTCGGGAAGGTGAATCAGTTGCCCCGCAGTCAACCATCGTCAAGCGCCACGATAGGCCAAGGCCGAATCCTGCTGCCTCCCCCCAATCGAATAACTTGGCCAAGCTGACGATCGGCGTGTTGGCGCTGAGCGTTTTCGTGTTATTGGGGTTGCTGTTTTTTCAGTCACCTTCGGGAGAATCGGTTCAATCGATAGATCGCGATCAGGGTGGAGTGGGGAAGAGGATGCATGTCAAAATACCGATCCCGGAGGAGTATCCCATGGCCAAGCCGACGGATATGCCGTTTGGTGCGCCTTTTCCATTATTGGAAATATCTCATGACGGGCAAACACTCGTTTATACCTGCGTGGTGGATGGGGAGCGCTATATCTGCATGCGGAAATTGGCGGAGGACAAATTCACCCTCCTGCCGCAGACCAAGGGAGGGTTTCTTCCGTTTTTCGATCCCACGAACAAATGGTTGGCATTCTTTGTCGGCGATAAGTTGGTGAAGATGGAGCTAAACGGTGGGGTAATGAAAACGATTTGCGGAACCCGAAACCCAAGCGGGGGTACTTGGGGTGCGGATGGGCTGATTTACTTTGCGGACGGAGAGGGATCCACGTTGCGAAAAGTCAATGCAGACGGCGGAAAGCCAGAAACCATAGGATGGAATGGTCATGGAGGATTGTTCCCGAAGGTCGCGAATAATGGAAAAGGTTTAGTATTTATGGGTGATGAGTTTGACTGGCAGCGAGTCAATCCCGTCTACCTGCCGACCGGTGTGGGAGAGGTTAACATAACGGAACTAAATGATGGGGAGCATGCAACATGGGTGGGGCGTGATTCTATCGTTTTTTTGGATGGGAACTATTTACAGGTTCAGAAGATTGATCCGGTTAGCTTGGATTTGAAAACATCTCCCATAACAATTCCCGGCTCAAGAGTTAGAGGAGGAAGAGGGGTGTATTCACAATATTCCATTTCTCAAAATGGAGTGCTGACCTTCATCGAAGGTTCTCCGATGAATCAGATGACGATGATGGAATTAGATGCGAGTGGGGAGGTAAGTAAGCTATATCATGAGACTGCCTTTTATGGCACCTTTAGAATTTCTCCTGACGGAAAATATATTGCGATAGAGGAGAAAGAAAGCGGTTATTATAATATCAAAATATTTGATGTTGAGCGAAAGCAATTTAGTTCAGTTACCAAGGAGATCCCGAACTATAGGCCTGTTTGGGCCAATTCAAGCAAGGCTATCTATTATTCTTCCTTCAGAAACAACAAGCCGGAGATTTATAGATACGATCTAACAACTCGAGCTGAAGAGAATCTTAATCTAAGTAAGGATACTGCGAGAATGAATGTTGAAGATGTTACAAAGGATGATCAGAAGCTGATTCTATTTTGGCGATTTAAGGGTGAATCCCGGTCTTATTTCTACTCCTACGACTTGGCAGGAGATGGTGTCCCGAAGCAATTATCTGAAAATGACCATTTTGAATGGGGATTCACTTTGTCTTCGGACAATAAGTGGGTGGCATATACTTCTGAGAAGGATATGAAAAGGGGGTATGAAATTTATATCAACCGGTTTCCTGAAATGAATAACGAAATTCGGATTTCGGTTGGTGGTGGGGAGGAACCGAAATGGTTGCCGGATGGTTCGGGAGTTTATTATCGCAACGGCTCACAGTGGATGAAGGTGTCGTTGGATCTCGAGAGTGAACCGAAAGTCGGTAAGCCTGAACTTTTCTTTGAAGGGGATTACGTGAACGTCTGGGGGCCTTCCCATGACATCTTTTCCGGATGGTCGTATTTTATTGCTGGAATTGGAGG
>WTHH01000369.1:5412-7067 GCA_011523195.1 Verrucomicrobiales bacterium | reverse complement strand
CGCGCGAATAGTTCCTTGGCCGACTTTCGCTCGAACTCCGCGACTCCGCCGCCGAATTTCAAAAAGAGAATCTCGTGGAATCCACTCCCGCGGATCGTCACCATGGTGTTGGCCGGCCCAATCACTGGCTCAAACGAGTCGATCCGCGGCAACACCGCAAACGAGTTTGTGCTGATCAACCGGCTGCCCGGCGCGATTAACTCGATCTCGCCACCAAGCCAGTCGTCCCCAACGGTAAACTTCAGCTTGTCATTGCCCGCCACCTCAAACGGCACCGATTGTCCGCCGATGTTTAGTGATGTCAGACCGTGAAAATTGCGCCCCGAAAACTCAACACCCTCCCCCGGCTTGGCCGCCAGCCTGGCCGGCTTGGCCAGACGCACCGGCATAAAAAAACTGTCCTCCGTGATGTATTCCCCTGACGTAGTCATCAGCTTGATCGGCCCGGACTCGGCATCCGCCGGCACAAAGACATCCAGTTGCGTCGGCGCGGGCACGGTGAACTTGGCCTTCTTCCCGCCCGAAAACTCGACGCCGATTGTCTGGTTGAGGTTGCGCCCGGATACTTTCACCTTCGTCCCGGTGACACCGTGGTTCGGCTCAAAGCCGCTCACGTACGGCCCGCTTCCGATAATCGTCAGCGGCGTGAAGGTCGTGTCACCTCCGAACGCATTCTGCACCGTGAGCTTCCCGGTGGCCGCATTCAACGGCAGATCCACACGGATCTGCGTGGCCGCCGTCACCGCAAACCGCACAGCCATGTTACCCAGTAGCACGCGCGTTGCCCCGGTGAAGTTCGCACCACGCAACGTGACCCACTTGCCGCGCTCGGCGAGCATCGGCTCGAACGACTCGATCACCGGCGCACGGGTCACCATCAACGCCACCTCACTCAGGCCGTGGCCGTGTGCGTTGGCCACCTTCACGAGGCCGGTCGCTGCGCTCAGCGGCACGGTGAAATCAAGCTGCATTGTCGATGGCGTGCTTTGTCCCCCGGCCTGCACGTTGCCCACATGAACGGACTGAATCTGCCGGAAGTTTACCCCGCGCAGTTTCACCCGCCCACCGGGAGCGGCCACCAGCGGAAACATGTCAGTGATCACCGGGGCGCGGGTGATTTGAAACACCTCCTCCGCCACCCCTCGGCCACGCGCGGAAATCAAAGTGACCAGCCCGCTGGGCGCCTCCGGCACGGTGGCCTTGAGCTGGGTATCGGCCACCACGTTGAAAGCCGCGCGGACATTGCCGAACCACAGGGATGTCACCCCGGTGAAGTTCACGCCGCGAATCACCACCGAGTCGCCCGGTGAACCGACCCACTCGTCGAGCTGATCAATCACCGGTCCCGGGCCGGCCAGCGTGAACGCCTCGTCGCTCGTGGCCGACTCCTTGTGTGACACCATGATCGGGCCTTCCTTCACCCCCGGCGGCACCACGGCCCGAATCTGCGTGGCCGCCGTCACGGTGAACTGCGCCGGCCGATCACCGAAACTGACACTCGTCATACCGGTGAAATTGATCCCCTCAATCGTCACGATCGTCCCCGGCCAACCGCGCGCGGGGCGAAAGCCGCTGATGCGCGGAGCCACCACGAACGGCATCGGCATGGTGATTCCCCCGAGTGTCGTCTCCACCACCGGCCGGGCCGTCGTCGC
>WTHH01000369.1:0-5312 GCA_011523195.1 Verrucomicrobiales bacterium | reverse complement strand
ATCCGAAACAAGCCCTGCGGCGAGCGCACAGTGTAGGCGCCCCCGAGGGACTGGGTGATGTCGACCGGCGTGTTGGCGCCCATGGTCATTTTTTGACCAGAGGGAATTTGAACCACGTCGCACTCGCGGGTGAGCCGTACAGATTTAATCTCCTGCATCCGCGAAGGGTCGCCATCCACAGTGCCACTGTCGAGGGCGAAGTGAACTCAGTGCGGGATGGACTTCTTCGGGTCGATCAGGATGCGCTCTTTAATCCAGAGCAAATCCTTGTCGCCACCGGGCGTAGGCGCGAAGTTGTAGCCACGCTTGGGTGAACGGGTTTTTTCGTGGACCCACTTGTGTCCTTCCGAGTGGCCGTCGGCAAAACCGAATGTCCCGCCACCGTTATGCCAATAGGAGGGAGAGTTTTGCCAATGCTTGGCAGCATAAACAGGGATAGCGAAGAAGGAATCGTCGATGGTATTTTCGTGTTCGTCCAAAAAAACAAACGACTGTGAAGGCGGCGGGTTGATGATGTCTGCCATCTTCACGCGGGGCGGGTATTGGTTACCCTGCACCCAGCTGATCTCCGCAAAGACACCGCCGATGTGACCGTTCATGGAGTAACTGCGCACCGGCACATAGCTGCTTTTGCCTTTCCCGAAAATCGGCTGCGACGGGCACTGGTAAATCTCCAGCGACTCGTTGTACTTGAAAAGTTTGCCCTGCCGCAGATGCCGCACGTCCTTCGCGTGGCTTGGGTTGCGCATGTTGAATGACGGATCAATCCAGGACTGTTTGTTGCCACCTTGGATTGAATTCTTTACGAGGTTATCGTCATTGTCCCCTGCATACATCACCCAGCAGAGTGACAACTGCTTGGTATTGCTCAGGCACTTGATGCCCAGCGCCTTACCTTTGGCCTTGGCCAACGCCGGCAGCAGCAATCCGGCGAGAATAGCGATGATTGCGATCACCACAAGCAATTCAATCAATGTGAACGCACGACATGGGATTAGTCGATTAAGTCTCATTAAGAAGAAAAAACGTTGATTAAGTTGCTAAAGGAGTTTGGATTTACAGACAGGGCAGGCCGGCGTTCCATCCTTGGACTGTATTGCCTGAGTATAAAAACAACCATTGATTGGGCATTTTAACCCATCGACCAAGGATCCTCTCTTACATTTAGGGCATACCATTGGCCTACCAACCATATTGGGATTTTCGTCATAGAATTTGCCTCGCATCTCAGGGTCAATAACTTGCATTTCCTGACAAGCACTACACTTGGTCCAAGTTCCCCCATCAGGAAAATCCTCACTTTCACTTGGAGAAACGAGGTAGGAAAGTGTAAAACCGCCTCCAACAAGAATACCCAAAACCGCGAGCAGTAACTTTACTTTATCGTTCATCGACTCACCACCACTCTCTGTGCGGTTCGTTGTCGTTGTTCCACTTTTTCATCATTAGAGCAGCGTTGTCCTTGTAGGCACCAGTTGCCTTCCTTCCAACAAGATCAAGCATCTTATGATATTCAACATGCCCATCTGCAAAAACTATGTTGGAACCAGCAAGATGTCGTTTACTGGGCCACTCTTTAGCTGGATTGTTAAAGGTACCGGGATCGGCTGGATCAACAGCACAATCCCAAACACCGTCAGCTTGTGTGTCTGAGATGCAAATCATATCCGAGGGATTACGAATATGGCTCTCTGGGATTAAGTCTGCTTCGCTACGAATGTCTCCACCAAGACCCATTGTACGCCCCTTTACACGAACAAATTCCCGAACCCCCCAGTCGTTGATTCCATAGGTAAAAAATGCCCCCGAGCCTGGATAAAGATTAAACGGGAATGCAGGGTCTTTTTTTGTTGGATCCTTGCCTTTGTAATCTTTCCACTTGAACCTTTCGGAGCCTTTACCTTTTTTAGAAGGACAAACAAACATATCTGTGTTTGGCGCAAAGGCATAAAGGCGCCCTGGCCAAGCCACCGCGTTATTGGCGTATTTACCCTCAACATACTTGGATGGACCAATCCCTGATCGAGCATCCCAGTGACCAGGATAATACTTGTTTTCTCCAACATACATAGTCAAAGCCAAACCCATCTGTTTTTCATTATTTTGGCAAAATATTTTCTGGGCTTGAGCTTTTGCTTGTGCAAGGGCCGGCAGTAACATTGAGGCTAGAATTGCGATAATTGCGATGACCACCAACAACTCAATAAGGGTAAAGCCGCGTCGGCGGAGGGTTTTGTCAATAAACGATCGTTTAAATTTACGTTTCATATTTTTTTCTCTAAAAACCAAAATATCAATGGGCAGGGGAAAATTTGCCTTTCACGCCCATGCGGTGCAACTCAAAAATCGTGTGTTTGGGCTGGCATAACCTTGGCAAGGAGATCAGTATTGACCTGTTCAGCAACCGTTCCAGCACCATGGCAGACCTCAACTTTGACTGTCCGCATTGTGGCCAAAACCTGACCACCGATGAATCCATCTCCGGGGAACAGATCGACTGTCCCAAATGTTCCAAGCCTTTTGAGATTCCCAAACCCGGCGAACAAAACGTCACCGTCATCGAGTCCCCACCACCCAAGGAGGAACCGAAGTCGGATGCAAAAAAATACTCCGTGCCAGTACATGAGGGCAAACCGGAGGTGCTCGTCAAAAGCAAGGCCGTCGAGGAGGAGTCGATGTCCGGCGATGGGCGGATCTGCGTCAAAACGATCAAGCGCGGGGAGTGCATCGAGCTCGGGCACGACAAGTTTGATGATGTGCTCAATGAATTCCTGGCCAAGCTCAATCGCGACCAGATCATCAGCATCCAGTCAGTCAACTACGCGCACTTCGATCCCAGTACCCAAAAGTACCTCAATGACTACGGAGCAATGATCGTCTACCAGCGGTAGCGTGCACCGTTAAAAAACGAACGGCGTGTTGAAGCGGCCGCACTCCGGACAGCGGGACTGATCCACGTCCGGGTCATCCGTGTAAACGTAGCGGCAGTCGCCGCAGCGGAACAATCGATCCTCCGTCGGTTCCGGTTCGAAGCGTTTTCGCCGAAACTCATACATCGTCACTAGCACCGCCAGCACCCCCGCCGCAAAAGCGAAGCACAGAAAAATGATCGTTCCCGGTTGCATCACGATGAAGGGGCGACCGGGACAGGTGCCACAGGCGGCGGCTTCGGCGGCTGTACCGTTTGCCAGTAGAAAATCGCCTCGCCCCACTCCAGCCGACCGGCATCCCCCGTGCGCTGCGGCTTGGTTTCCTTGACCGGCTCAAACCGAATGCCTCGAAGCAGACCCAGTGCGCGCTGATCGGCTTCCGCCTGCGGCGACCCCGGCTTGGCCAAGCGCCCGGGCAGCGTGATCGAGACCACGTAGCCGTCCGGGTTGACCCCGATGCGAACCAGTGTCCGTTGTAGCGCCTCGCCGTGAGTAAGCCCGGGCACGGTGATCGAGCGGACAAGCGGCCGCTTGGCCAAGCCGCCGCGAATCTCCATCTCCGAGGTGCCCCGCATGGCCAACGGCGGCAGGGCCACCTCCATCGGCTTAGCCAAGCGCTTGGCCGGAATGTCCGACTCGAACGCGAGATGATTGGGCAAAGCCTCGCGGAACCGGCTGCCGAGCACCCCCGGCTCATTGGGCAGTGGCCGGCCCGGTTCGTCCCAGTCGATCAACTGGTGATCCACTTTTTCAAAACCTCGCCACGCCGCGCCGGAAAACCCGCGTCGGTTGGGCCGGGCGAATAGCATGGGGTCGCTGAACGGCGCACCGATCCCATGGTCCGGCACCAGAAGAATCTCCGGCATCAACTTCAAAACCGGCGCCGTCACGATTTTTTTTGCGGGAAGCGCCCCACTGCCAAGCCAGGCCAACACGCCGATCTGCCCGATGAAGATCAGCACGGCTAACAGGACAATAGTCCGGCCTGAGATGCCGTTTACAGTTGGCGTGCCTGTTGCCGTTTCGTCCATCGCACGATCAGCTTTCGGGCTCGGGCGGCCGTGAAAAATCGGTGGGACGCGTCGCCAACAGCACCCGGTTGACCCCCACCTCTCCGGCCATGGTGCACAAGGCGATGATCGTCTCGTGCCGTACCGCCTTATCGGCCTGTATAAGGAGCGAGATCTTGTCCGGCTCCAGCCTGCCCTGTTCGATTGCCTTTTCCACTCGCCGGCGCAGCAACTCGGTCGCCGGCACATCCAGCTCAATCTGGTGCCCCGCCTTCAACTGGGTCTCGGTCTCGGCCGGTTTACTGTTCAGCAACACACGCCCCTGCTCGACCAACCGGATCACCAGGTTACTGTCCAGTTCCTCAACACGATTGATCACCCAGTCTGCCAGTGGAGTCCCCTCCTCAGCCTCCTCGACTGTTCGGGAAAACACCAGCGGGAGTACCTGACGATTGTTAAAATACATCACGCCATCTGCATCAACCGCGACGGACAGTGACGGATCAGTGACTTCGGTTTTCTGGTCGGAAACCGGCAGCGACAGGTTTACTTCGACCCCCGGCTTGAACACGAAAAACGTGTGAAACAGCAGCATCGGCACCATCAGGAACAGCACGCCGATGAACGGCGCTGCGTTGATGCCGCCATGCAGCGGCTTGATGTTGCCCGGGTACTTCACTTATCCTTCGGCTTGGCTGTTTTTGCCGCCTTGCGAACTGCGGTGCCCCGCGAAGATCCACCCTTCGATGGCGTCAGTTCGAATGTCAAAATGGTGAGCAGCTCAGAGGTTGATTTCTCGATGTCCAACGCGATGTCATCCTTCCGTGCCACGAGGTAGTTGAACGCGATGGTGCACGGGACCGCTATGGCCAGGCCCAGCGCCATGCAAATCAGTCCCTGCCAAATGCCGCCGGCCAGGTCTTCGGCGAGCACCCAGTTGCCACCCGCAAGGTCGACGCCGTGAAAAATCTCGATGAACCCGAGCACCGTCCCGAGCAGGCCAAGCAGCGGCGCAATCTGCGCGATGGTGCCAAGCATGTTCAAGCGCTTCTCGAGGCGCGGCACCTCGGCCCGGCTGTGGTCATCGATCATCTCTCGCAATCGCTCGTGCGATTGGTCGCGGTTCAGAATGCCCAGCTTAGCAAGGCGGGCGACCGGCCCCGGGGTAGCATCGCAGATGGCCACCGCCTCCACCACGTTGTCGTTCTTCAACACCGTCCGCACGCCAGCCATGAACTCGGAGGCGTTAATTTGTGCACGATGATAATGGAGCAGCCGCTCAAGGAACGCAGTAATGGCAAACGCCGAGACGAGCAACAACACCCAGACCATCGGGCCGCCCTTCTGCAACAACTGCCAGGCTGTCTTCGCC